>JAKSBJ010000310.1 GCA_022361195.1 Flavobacteriales bacterium | reverse complement strand
GAATTCCCGATAAAATACTCTTCTCCTCTTCAAAAAACGCGCCCTGAATGTTTGCCTCCCGATAAAATTTCCCTCTCACATTACTCATCACTTTTTTCGCCTTTTCCAATATTTCTTCTTCTGTATGTTTCATTATTTAAAGGTTTTGTATCCACACCTGCTAATGGTTTAAATTACAGGCGAATTACCCACCAAAAATTGAGTCTCTTATTTGGATGTATCTATCAATACACACTTTCTCCTGCAATTATGTCCAACACTTACCTTGTTCAACATACTCCTCTGTTTTATCTGTTATTACTTCGGGAGAAAAATAAGATGGTTGTAGCGAACAACTAAAGACAATAAAGACTACAATTGAACTGAGTAGTAACTTCATACATCTAATGTAGCCAACATAATGCATTATTGATAAAGCTGAGAGGATATTTTATGAAACTGTATTTTGTTGAGGGAGGAGGTGTTAGATGCCGTTTTACAATCGATAGAAATTCCTTTTTGCTCATCATAATCATAAAAAATCCATTTTAGTTCGGAATCGATTAAATAAACACCAACGAAATTAGAAATGATGAACCCATGATTTTGTGCAATTCCAACTATCTCTGAAAAATTATGATAGTAGTTGTTTTGGACGAATTCCTCCAATTGAGCCGTCCGCTCTAAAAAGCGTTTTGAGCGATTAGGATCCAACTCATATTGGTTATTTAAAGGGAGCAGTAATGTTCCAATAATGCATTCATTCATGGCTACAGTATAGCTTAGATGAAAATCGTAAATGGGTGTTTTTAGTTTAGGACGAAAATTCCTTTGGAACATTTTATCGGTAAACAAATCCAGAGAAGTTACTTCGTAGCTTGAAAAGGAAGATGAAAATTGAATGTTCATCTTTTTGCATGTGTTAGGGAGGTACTGATGAATGATTTTTAAGCCCTTTTGTTCAAGCTTTTTACGATCTCTTATACCGAAATTATCTACTGATGGATTACAGTTTCGATAACTTTGACAGGAAATTAGCAATAAGGATAAAAAAAGAATGGTACTAAAAGGTTGGAGCACTATAATTATATGACGATCGTTTAGTTTCAACTTCACCTAATGACGGTTATGTTCAGGTCTTTTGAAACCAATTTTTCAGAGAACATATAAATGGGATTTAATTTGACAGAATCTCTGGAATATTCTCTTCTTGGTAGGATGTGAGATTCCTCTGGAAGTTCGTAGACGACTCTTAATTTTGCACGCTCATAGTTCGTTTGAGGAAAGCCGGTCCAATTCTTTAGGCTTCTTATGTTTTCCCCTCTTGCATTTTGATCAAAACAAGCTGAATCCAAAACGTTGAAATGAAATACCAGCGATTCATCAGGATTAATAGGGTGAAATGAAGGAAAGTTTTTCCACCACAGCCGGTCCTCTCTTTTGATGTGG
>JAKSBJ010000222.1 GCA_022361195.1 Flavobacteriales bacterium | reverse complement strand
GTTTTTAACTGAAGTTTTTATAAAAAATAGCATCTATCTCTTCAATGAGTTTAGGGTTTTCACCTGGATTGTTTTATGCGACAATTCTAAAGCCAGGAATTAAGAAATTATTCAACTCCTTCATCAAGAAAACCTCATATCAGTAGGCATCAAGACAAAAAAGCAGGTTCATTTATCCTTTTTGGACAATGTGTCTTAACCTTAAAGTAAAGGGGGACAGTACTTTTGTGCTTCTATGGAGAGTTTAATTCCTTCAAGCCTCTCTACTATTCAAATATGATCTTTTGGTGTAGAACATCTCCCGATACTGTTGTTATTTGAACAATAGCAGCGGAAGTTTGATGGGGCTTGTTGATTTCGAGTAGATTCGTTCCTTCCTGTAATTTTCCAGATTGCATTTCTTTTCCTTCGATAGAAAATAGAGCGTAATCAGCTGCTTCATTTATTTCAATCGTAAAGTGATCTGTTACTGGGTTGGGGTAAATAGTAAATGCAGAGGTTGAATTTTGATTTAAGCCAAGATCAGATTCAATTGCCGACATCTCAACATCTTTAAGCTTGAGGACAAATAGTTTTCTTGTAGGCGATCCAGCTGTAGGATTGTAATCACCGGTAAGGTAAACTTCTCCGGATTCAGTAAAATCAATATCCACGAAACTTGCTATTTTTCCTGTCCATCCGGATGCTGCTAACTGACCGTAATCAAACATCATATAACCAACTTCATTAAAGTCAGTGCAGTATTGTCCATTGTTGTCTATTTGAGCAACAAATGCAATTTCTCTGAACTTTCCTCCAAATTCGTGCATGGTTTTACCTGCAATCATATATCGGTTTGTATTTAAACGAATAATTTTTTGAACAAAAGTAGAGCTGTCCGTATCGAAATGAACTTCGATTGAACCATCTTCTAGTTCGGTGTTTAACGTACCATCCGGATTAATAAAAGTTACATACCCTCTATTGGTACGAGCCAATCCTCCCCACATAAAATCGGGATCATCTGGTTCGTTCCATTGGTGATCGCCACAAATAACAATTGACTCATCTGGATTTACAAAAATAGATTTAGGATAATCTCGATTAGATACAGAAAAAAGTAAACGCCCATCTATCCCAAATGTTGGAATCAATTCTCCATTTTCAGACAACTTAAAGATATAATTATCCCGCTCATGTTCCAGTAATGAATAACTTCTACCTAATTCGTCAACAAAAAGATCAACATAACCAAATCCTGTTCCAAAGACATCTGTAAAAACACCATCAATAGCAAAGGTTGAATCACGATAGCCATTATTTAATAATCGTGCAACAAAGGGTTTATGATCTGGTCCCTTTCCGGCAATCATATATTTCCCATTATTCAAGGCATGAACCCGGATTCCGTATGCGTATAAACCTCCAGGGAAAATTTCGCTAGATCGAATTTCACCGTCAACACCAAAAGAGAGATCAAGTTCTCCATTGGGTAAATATCTTGACATCAAAAATTGATAAGCGCCACATACACCGTCAATACAATATTGGGTTTTTCCAATAGCAACTATTTTGTCATCTGGGTCAACTTTTAGATCATAGGTGATGGTACTTTCTCCACAAAATTGTCCCGCCGTACCAGCTGTGCCGTACGAATCGTCATAAGTTCCATCTATATTGTAACGATAGGTATGTAAATCGGTTCCGTAATCTCCAATAGCAACGACAATTTTGCCGTCAGGTTGGATAACTAAGTTATTCCCTGTTCCTTTATTTCCATTTGAATTGATAGAAGGGGGAGAGCCAAGATAACCATCCAAATCAAATGAATTATCTAAGGTTTGAGCGTTCGTAAATTGAAAAGTAATGATAAGTAAAAAACAGAAGTAGGTGATAAGTTTGAGCATGTTAGTTTTAAATTAAGTTTGATGTATAATTTTCAAAAATAAAACGCAAATGATATTTAAGGGTTGTCTATTTATCAGTAAAACTTGATTCTCTCTAAGTCCTTTTTGAAAACTCTTTCTAAGTGGTTTTTGTTGGTGATTTTTTGAAAATCAAGCGCTAAAAAGAAGTTGGGTTGTTGGTAAAGTGAATTGATGCTAATGCTGTTGTATTGAACCTACGAATAATAAAAAAGATCCTTCTTTTGCTATAATTTAAGTCATCAAGAGGGAATAAATAGTCTTATACTTCTTTTAAAGTCAACGAATCAATTTCAAGTTTAGATGTTATTCCTACAGTTTGAGGAGCATTAAATAATCTTCTCCTTTGTCTTTTATGATTTCAAATCCCAGTTTTTGGTACAGTTTTAAAGCATAGTTCTTTTTTTGTACGCTTAGGGACGTTTGCTGATAACCTTTTTCCTTTAGATGTTCAACCATGCGTTTCATCAGAGATGTTCCCAACCCCATATGGCGATATTCCTTAAAGAGCGAAATGGCAAACTCTGGTGTTTCTTCATCTATATAGCCAAAACCTTTGGGTGTGCCATTCAACAATCTCACCCAAACCGCTCCAATAATTTTCCCTTTCCAATCTGCGACAAAACAATGATCATGCTTTTTTTGGCCAAAATCCTCAATGAAAATTTTAACCTCTGGTAGTTCGATTACCTCTCGTGAAATAGGGTTGGCTTCATCTTCTTGAAAAATAGCTTCATAAAGCATGTCTTCCAAAACTGGAATTTCTTCATTCGCAATTGTTCGTATTTGTATGCTGTCTTCGTCTAATTCAATCGGTAGCATTTATTGCTATGTGTTTATTAGGTCAATCTTACGATTGATGCCATTGTGCATTTTTGCTTTTTAGGATGAGCTCTTTTAAAACATCCAAATCGATATCAGCCAATTTGTTGATGTACAGGCAGCCTTTTCCCCATTTACACTTCCCTAGTTTTTTAAGGAGTTCTTCTTCCTGACCAATGTCCATGGTTAAATAAACAGTGATCTTGGTTTTTCTCGGAGCAAAGCCTAAATGAAACCATTCGTACTCTTCTTTTTGTCCTTTGCGCTGGTATTTGTACTTACCAAAACCAATAATGAAGTTATCGCCCCAAATTTTAGGTTTGAAGCCACTAAGCTCCTCCATTATTTTTAACAAAATTCTGCTGTCCTCCTTTTTAGAAGAAGGTTCAATACCTTCAATGAATTGATCGACACTTTTATTGGTCTCCTGAGTTGCTAATCCAGCCATAAGAAATGTTTTAAGTGTAACCGATTAAGGAATAAATATAAGGATTGTTTACT
>JAKSBJ010000161.1 GCA_022361195.1 Flavobacteriales bacterium | reverse complement strand
TTCATTGCCTATAAATGATCGCCCATACCGTTGCCGGAGGTTTCGACTTTGGTTCAATAAAGGACCACTCTTTTATGCCAATTATAACTTACGTCTATTCTTTTTTCTTTTGGTAACCAAGGCAGATGTACTCTTGGCAAATGATTTGGATACTTTACTCGCTAATCATTGGGCAAGAAAGCTGAAACCAAGTCGTCGTTTGGTTTATGATTCGCACGAATATTATTGCGGAACTCCCGAGTTAGTGAGTCGACCAAAAGTTCAGAATATCTGGAGAAAGATTGAGCGTAAAACCTTGCCAGGTGTGGACGCCATGTACACCGTAAACCATTCCATTGCCGATTTATATAAGGAAGAGTACGGCTTAGACATTAAGGTCGTTCGAAACATTTCTGATCCACGAAAAATAGAACTCAATACCACGAAAGAACAATTGGGACTTCCGACTGACAAGAAAATTGTGATTATGCAAGGAGCGGGAATTAACATTGACCGCGGTGCTGAGGAAGCTATTGAGGCTATTCAATTAGTTGAGAATGCAATTTTAATTTTTGTAGGAGACGGAGATGTGATTCCTATTTTGAAGGAAGAAGTGGCTAAAAAAGGGTGGGAAGAAAAGGTGAAGTTTTTTGGGAAACGACCTTACGAAGAACTCATGAATTTTACCATGCATGCCGATTTGGGTTTGTCTTTGGATAAAAACAGTAATATCAATTATCGTTTTTCATTGCCCAATAAAATCTTTGACTTTATTCATGCAGGAACACCTATTATGGTTTCCAATTTACCAGAGGTAAGAAAGGTAGTTGAAGGATACGAAGTTGGCTATATTTCGGCTTCACATGATATTGAGGTATTAGCAAAAGAAATAGGTGATTTATTGAATAATTCATCACAGTTAGAGCAGTATAAACAAAACATGAAAAAGGCGGCTAAAGAGCTGAATTGGCAAAACGAATGCAAAGTATTAGAAGGAATTTATGGCCGAGGATAAGTTTTTAAATATCATTGCCTTTGATGTACCCCACCCACCAAATTATGGTGGAATATGTGATGTGTTTTACAAGCTAAAGCATCTACATGCCCAAGGGGCAAAAATCATTTATCATTGTTTTTATTATGAAGGACACAACCCTCCTACTGAGGAGTTGAAACAATACTGTGAGGAACTTTATTTTTATGAGCGTAAAAAGAGTCCTTTGAGTTTATTGTTTTCCTCTTTGCCATATATTATCTCCAGCCGAAATAATATGGAACTGTTGGATAATTTACTGAAGAACGATTATCCTATTTTATTTGATGGAATTCAGTGTTGCTATTACCTCAACCATCCCGAAATAAAAAAGCGCTTCCGTATTTTCAGAGCCAATAATATTGAGCATGCCTACTATGCTGGATTAGCCGGGTCGGAGCAAAATTCACTCAAAAGATTGTATTTAAAGCGGGAAGCTTCAAAACTGGAAAAGTTTGAGAAGAAATTGAAAGGGGTAGATGCTATTTTATCTGTTGCAAAGATGGACATTCCGCACTTTGAGGCTTATGGTCCAACGCATCATTTACCACCGTTTTTTAAGAGTAACTTTGTAGCAACAGAGGTTCCACAAAACAAAGTGCAAAAACAGGTTCTTTTTCAAGGCAACCTTGAGGTGAAAGAGAACGAAAATGCAGCTCGCTATATTATAGGTGAAATAGCACCTTTAACGTCCCAAAAAATCGTTATTGCAGGGAAATCACCTTCTGCAGCTTTAAAAAAACTGGCTGAGGGAAGTCAAAATGTGACTTTAATTGACACACCTTCCCAAGAAAAAATGGAGGAATTGATTGAGTGTTCTCAGCTTAATTTATTGTTGACTTTTCAGCAAACCGGAATTAAATTAAAATTGCTGAACGCCTTAGAATCAGGTCAACATATCATCATTAACTCGTTCATGGATGATTCTGGAATTTTCTCCGAGATGTGTGAAGTAGCTGATGGGGCAGAAGATATTGCTAAACGAATCGATGAATTGATGGATAAAGCCTTTAGCCTGGAAGTGAAAAAAGAGCGTCATGCAAAGTTTAAGCGGTATTATGACAATGATCTAAATGCTCGAAAAATTCTGGATTTAATTTGATTCAAAGTATTGAATACTTCGGTAGGTAATACTGAAAGGAACAGAATTCAAATAACGTTTCCGTTCAATCCAATTTCCTTTTTTGTCCAATTTATATTCATAACTCCAGTGGTTCTGAAAATCCTGGTCAGGACTGTTAAAGAAGTGGTCAATCACAAATCCATTTTTGTCAAACTGATAATGGTCCGAATAACTTCCGTTTAACCATTCACCATGATCGTAGTAAGTAAAAGAGCAGCTGTCTAAGATTTGTTGATTGTTTTCATCATAAGCATAATGATGGATATAGGTTTTAGATGAGTCAGAATACTGACTTTCTTCGCGTATTAAACGTTCTTTGGAGTCATAGAAATAGAAGATTCCGTCTACAATCCCCTTTTCTTCAGTAGAGCAACAACTATTTTCAATGGACTTTAATTGTCCTTTGGGATAATAAGTGAATAGTTGTTCTTTAATGATGGTA
>JAKSBJ010000194.1 GCA_022361195.1 Flavobacteriales bacterium | reverse complement strand
TCAATGACAAAGTCAACCATGTCCGAAATATCCTTTAAACCAACTTCAGAAAGGGTTGAAATTCCCTGAATTCCTCTTACCTCAACATTGTATCTTCTACCAAAATAGGAGAAAGCATCGTGAGAGGTGATCAATACTCGCTTTTCTTCGGGAATAGAGTTTAATACATTTTTGACATCCATATCCATTACTGTCAATTTAGCCTTATATATATCGTAGTTCTTCCCAAAATAGTCACGGCAATTAGTATCAATTTCACTCAATTCTTGAGTTACATGAAGCATTCCTTCCATCCAAAGTTTCCAATCAAACCAAATATGCGGATCAAAAGAATCTTCAAAATCAGCAGATTTAATCAGATCTTTCTTTGCTAAGCCATCCGAAACAAAAATGACCGGTTTTTCTTCTCCATACTGCTTCAACATATCCGACATTTTCCCCTCTAAGTGTAATCCATTAGCAATGATCACATCTGCGTCATCCATCAGTTCAATATCACTGGGAGTTGGTTTATAGATATGAGGGTCTGTTCCAGGCCCCATGATTGAAGTCACCTCAGCACTATCCTGAACGATGTGCTCTACTCCATCTTCAATAATACCAGTTGTAGTGACAATATGCAATGGTCCTCTGTCTTCCGTTTCGGTTTCTAAACGGCAAGATGCCAATGCTGTAATGATTAAAATAAAGTATATAAATCTGTGCATTTTCTAAATCTCTGATATAAAACGTACTCCTATGTTCTCTGCTACTTTTTTAGAAAGATTCAATTCCTGTCCACCCACAATTTTAACTTTTATGGATTCATCAAAAGTGTAGCGTTCCAAAATCTTTAATTCTGTTCCTAAATTCAACTCTATCTCATCAAGGTATTTGAGTAGTGAAAGAGAATCCTCATTTACACTTACTACTTCAACCAACGAATTAATCACAGTTTCGGACAGTTGAATTTTTGATTTTCGGTAAGAAATCTTTCCTTCTTTATCTGGAATTGGATCTCCATGAGGATCAAATTTAGGATAACCTAAAAATTTATCTAACCCATCAATTAGCTTAATGGATTGAATGTGTTCTAATTGTTCCGCAACATCATGTACTTCTTCCCAACCGAACTCAATCTTATTGACTAAAAAGGTTTCCCAAAGGCGATGTTTACGAATGATTTGAACGGCGATTTTTTCCCCCTCATCAGTCAATTCGCACCCCTTGTATTTGATATACGAAACCAGCTTTTTTTCAGCAAGCTTCTTTAGCATATCGGTAATAGAAGAAGCTTTTGCATTTAAGCGTTCAGCCAACGCATTGGTAGAAACTTTTTGATTCGTCCCTTCTGATAAATGGAAGATTTCCTTAAGGTAATTTTCCTCGCTATGACTTAAAATTTCATTCACCGCCCAAAGGTATTGTTTTCAGTTCATCTCCTGCTTTAACCTCTTTCTTTTTTCGTTGTAGATTCCATCGTATTCCAAAGAAAAAGCGTCTCACCTGCAAAGGTCCATAAGCATAAGAAGTGTCAAAGTTATCTCCATAAGGATTTGCCGGATCAACTAATGGAGAAGGTTGTGTATAGTTTAAAAGGTTTTTGATTCCTGTATACACTTCTAAATTGGACTTTTTAAACTTTTGGGTAAGTTGTACATTTTGGATGGAGAACCATGGCGAGGTAGTTGGACGAGCCCATTCATCAGAGAATTCTGGTAAACGTTGTGGCCCCATTACCCTTCCATTGTAATTAATAGACAAACCAATTTTTCTGATTTCATATGATACTCCAAAGGTTCCGGAAAACTTAGGAGCAAAGAATTGTTGCTCTTTTACAGGATTTCCCAAAGAATCTTCGGTCATCTCAAAAACATCCATTAAAGTGACTCCAGTTTTTATTCTCAATGGAATTTTGAACTTATGATTGATAGCAAATGAAACCCCACGGGTTGTTCCATAGCCATCCAAATTATCATAAACAATTAAGTTAGGATCGTAATCATAGTCTGGAATAATCTTATTCTGGAAATAAGTATAAAAGACATCCACATCAAAATTACCATACCCCAAAAAGTTATAGGTATGATTCAAGTTCAAAGTAACATTGTGAGAACGTTCAGGATTTAGTTCGTTTAGAATGACAACATCTCTCGCTCCCGATACAAAGGCATGGTCTTCAGTAAAAAGATGTACTTGTCTGAATCCGGTTCCGTAGTTAAATCGAAGATTTGTATAGCTACCAAAGGCTTTTTTCAAGTTTAGACGCGGCGAAAAAATGACACCATGTTTGGTATGATAATCCAGTCGTCCTCCAGCAAGAATGGTAAACTGATCGGTTAAATCAAACTCATCCTGAACAAAAAGTCCTGGTACAAGCGTATTTTCGTCAGTATTACTTGGTGTATTATCTCTATAAATTTGATAGCGACTTGTTAAACCACTAATGAGATAGTGTCGTCTGCCTAACTTCTTCTCCCAAATCAAATTAGAAAAATAGATTTGCTGAAAGGCATTATAACTCACATCCCCATAATAAGAGTTTTGACGGTGATTATTAGCTGAAAAGTCTAATCTCAGATTTCGTCGTTTTGTTGGAAAAATAACCGAACCTATAACTTCAATTCTTTCGGTTTGAATGTTTTCTCCATAAACGGAATCACTTCCAGCAAATTCATGTGTCCAATTCATCACTCCACCAAAACGATCTTCGTTATAATAGCGCCCAGCCAAACTAAACATCTTTTGGCCTTTTTTATTATCAAACTGCCATTTATTAAAGAGTGAAATTCGTTTGTTTAATGGGATATCTGTAAATCCATCCTCATTAAAATCCATACGATAGTTATTATAATAAAAATCACCACTAAGACTTGTATAAACCTGCTTTCCTATTTGAGGAGAAATGGCCAATGAAGTCATCAATTCCCGATGTGTAGAGTACCTGCTTTCAAAATCAATCAAAGGTGCTTTATAGGCCGACTTAGTGATGATATTCACAACTCCCCCCACAGCTTCTGTTCCGTATAAAGTAGACGAAGGTCCTTTCACAATCTCTACCCTATCAATCATAGAAGTTGGAATTCCGTTAAAACCATAAACTGAGGACAACCCACTCACAATTGGCATTCCATCAATCAATACCAAAGTATAAGGCCCTTCCATTCCATTAATATGAATATCATTGGTTCCGCATACCCCACAGTTTACTTGTTCCTGAACACCATTTACTGTTTGTAGGGCTTCTATAACATTGTTTACTGGATTCGCTTTAAAGAAATTTTGGGTTAAAACCTCAATTTTTACCGGTGACTTGGATATTACTGTTTCACGCATGGTTCCGGTAACTACCACTTCGTTTAACAACAATTCATTATCTACAACTTCTAACTTAAGAGGCTGAGAGTTAGCCCCTACTTCTAACTGTTGCTCCAGAATTTCGTAGCCTGTTGCAGTTATTTTCAAAGTATAAGTTCCGTAGGGTATCGATTTAATTTCAAAATTCCCTAAAGAATCTGACAAAGCCCCAAAAGAGGTTTCCTTTAACACCACTTTGGCAAATGGAACGGGTTCACCTTTGGTTTCTACTGTTCCCCTTAAACTTCCTTTCTGTGCAAAGACTGTTGTTACAGCTATAAACAACAAGAAAACTAAAAGATATTTTTTCATTTCTAAAAAATCAACAAGGCAAATATATAAAAATATTTTTAGGCAAGCCTAAAAATTATGATTTTACGTTTCCTTAACCTCTTTTTATAATAGAAGTGTATCTTTGTGCCGACTTTTAAAAAATAGTGATAGACAAATGGCTACAAACAGAACATTTACAATGATTAAACCAGAAGCAGTTGCTGCTGGTAATGCTGGAAAAATCATCGATATGATTATCGAAGCTGGATTTAAAGTAAAAGCAATGAAATTGCGTCATCTAACAAAAGAGGAAGCAGGTAAATTCTACGAAGTACACGCAGAAAGACCATTCTACGGAGAGTTGGTTGACTATATGTCTGGAGGACCTATTGTTGCTGCTATTCTTGAAAAAGAGAATGCTGTAGCAGATTTCAGAGCTTTAATTGGTGCTACTGATCCTGCTGAGGCAGCTGAGGGAACTATCCGTAAGCAATTTGCTACATCTAAAGCTGAGAACGCTGTTCATGGTTCTGATTCTGACGAGAATGCAGAGATTGAATCTAACTTCCACTTTTCAGCAGAAGAGATTGTAGGTTAATATAAATCAACCGAATTTAAAAGCCGTCCCAATGTTTTGGAGGCGGTTTTTTTGTTTCTAAGGGTTAGGTTTTCCGAGGTGTCGAACAATTTTCGTAATTTTCGGTAGTGAAACTTAAGACCTTTCTTCTACCCTTTTTTATTAGTATTTGTTTTAGTTCCTTTTCAGAGGAGTTTAGTGCAGATAAGGGAATCATTGATCTGGCAAGCTGGCAGGTTGAAGAACAACCCATTGTTCTGCTTGAGGGTGAATGGGAGTTTTACTGGAATGAGTTACTAAATCCCAAAGAAGACCAATTTTCTTCTAATCCTGAATATTACTCAGGTGACAAGCCCTGGAATACCTATGAGCAAGAAGGAAAAACCGTTGGGGGATTTGGATATGCTACTTATCGTCTTCAACTCATTAACCTCCCTGACTCTCCCCTAAATCTTGTTGTGACAAATGTTTTGAGTTGCTGTAAAGTGTACTGCAATGGAGAATTTTTAACCGAAGTTGGTAAAGTAGGAACTACTAAAGAAACAAGCTCTCCCCATTACGAAAATCGTATTGTTCCGCTACCTGAAGGGGAAGAAAAAATAGAATTGGTTGTTCAAATCTCTAATTTCCATCATCGTAAAGGAGGATTTGCACATCCCTTTCAGTTAGCGAAAGAGGAAGCTTCTTATACCTTGCAGCGAGAGCAAATTATGCTGGATGGAGTTATCTCTAGTTGTTATTTATTTACGGGAGTTTTCTTTTTAACCTTGTGGATTTTCCGTAAAAAAGACAAAACCTTATTGTATATGTCATTGTTTTGCCTGGCTATCGTTCCAAGGGCATTAACCTCTAATCACTACATGATAAATACAGTAGTACCAGACATTAACTGGACCTTGCTGATTCATATCGAATACCTCTCCATGTTCCTGCCATTTGGTTTTATACTACTATTTATTCGTGAACGTTTCCCTAAACAAGCTCCTAAGAAATTACTGAATGTCTTAACACTCTTTATGTTTGCCGAAGCGGCTTTCACTGTCTTCACTCCCCCATCCCTATTTTCGTGGTTGGTAATTCCACATCAGTTCATTTCCATTTTGTGTTTTGTGATTATACTTTGGGTTATCATCAAAGCCTTAAAAGCCAAAGTTAATGGAGCCTTTTTTGGTGGCACAGCTATTT
>JAKSBJ010000216.1 GCA_022361195.1 Flavobacteriales bacterium | reverse complement strand
CCAATATGATGGCTTTAAAAGAAGGAGATGACAAAAAGGTATGGGCCGTTAGTATCAAGGGAAATTCTGAGTTTATTGGACTTGTTGCCTTTTTAACTAATGATAAAGAAGAAGATGAAATTGGCTATCGTTTTCGGGAAAAATTCTGGGGAAAGGGGTTTGGAACAGAAATCACAAAATTTATCATTGCCTATGGCTTTAATCAACTGAAAATGGAACTGATTACAGCCGATGTTGATTCACGTAACCACCGTTCTGTCAAAATACTGGAGAAGTTTTTTAACTTAAGGGAGACCTTTTTCAATGAAGAAGATCAAACGATAGATCGTCGTTACGAAATTGATAAAAACAGCTGGAAAGCCAAATGGAGTTAATTGGCCAAATTCAACGAAGAAAAATTTATTATACCGATCTTCAAAAAGATCCAAATTGGTACCTCAAACTTCCTCAAAAGGATTGGGTAGTTTTTAGCATTAGTCATGCTGTCGATGAAGAACGCATTCCACTAATGGTTAAGCACTGTTTGGATAAAAATGTGAGTTCCTCTTGCTCTGTTGGGGAATTAGCTCACAGAGCAAAGCTGTTTTTTGACGAAGAAATAAGCTGGAGAGCAATTGATTTTGAGGAAAAGCATAAACATGCTTTTGATTATGACACAGCTCCGGTAACTACCGCTCATGATGAATTGGATGAAGGATTTTGGTTTGCAACTAACCTGGCTGCTTCTAATTCCGTCTATGAAATAGAGAAAGTGGTTTGCATTAATATCTCTAAAGAGAATTATCGTGCTGCTTTAGTTGAATTGATAAGTAAAATTAATGGAGGATGGTTACCTCCTAACTAAACATACAAAATGTCTGCAGGCTATTCAGGAACACCGCTGGCCAGAAAACTGGGAATAAAGGAAAATTATGTCCTGCTATTTTACAATTGCCCAGATGATTATTTTGAGCTTTTTTCCGATTTGCCAGAGGGATTAGAGGTAATAGAAGAACCAAAAACAGAATGTGCTAATTTCATACATCTGTTTTGTACCTCTTTTGATGAGCTGAAAGAGGTAGCTCCCACCTATAAACAAGCACTCAAGAAAAACGGTTCGTTATGGGTGAGTTGGCCAAAAGGAAAATCATCCATCCCAACCGACCTTAAAAGAGACCCTATTCGAGAATACCTCATCAGTATTGGTTTGGTAGATGTAAAAGTAGCTGCTGTAGATGAAGACTGGAGTGGACTTAAATTTGTATATCGACTAAAAGACAGATAAAGATGAACTTTCGATTTTTTATATTCTTCGTTGCTTTATTAAGTCTAATCTCTTGCAGAAAGGATGAGCCTGATTATGAAAAACGAAACTCTTATTTTAAGAACATTGTCCCTCCTATTACATCGGATTCTACCATCAATTGTACCACTTACAACATTCATTTGGGATTTAAGGCCTACGACGATCCATGGAGTGAAGAGGCCATAGGAGGAAGTTTTGACCAAATAAACCAATTGGTTGAAATTCTTCAAAAAATAGACGCTGATATTATTGCTTTGCAGGAAGTGCCTGTAAATCGCTCCAATACCATCGTAAAGAACTTTTTAGAAATATTAGCAGCACGCTTGCAAATGAATTATGCTTTTGGAGCGCATGGCTACAATGATGCAGTATATCCAGTTGAAGGAGAATGGGGAAATGCCATTTTGACGAAATTTAAAATCAATTCCATTCATAACGAAGAAGTGGAATATATTGACAAATGGGCACGTAGAAGTGTCCTTAATGCTCAACTTCAACTGAATGATACTACTATTTTAAATGCTCTTTCTTTGCATCACATGCCAACCTTAGAAGGAATTCCCAATACGGCTGATTACATCGAGCAGTTAAATGGCCCGGTAGTAATGATGGGAGACTTTAACTATTTAGGTGAAATCAATGATTTTGAATTGATTGGCTATTCAGATGTAGATTCTACCTACTTAAAACATGGAATTGATCGTATTTTCTATCAAAAAGAATATTTTGAAGTTTTGGAAATTGGCCACGAAGATGATGTCAATTTTACATCTGATCATCGCGCTCAATATGGTATTCTGAAAATATTGCCTGACTAAATCCGGTCATACGCATTTCACTTCAATAAACTTCCTGGTGAAAACTGTTCCATAATGAGTTTTCTGAATTATTAAGACAAATTTCATTTAAGATGTTCTACAAGCTCCTTTTTATCTCATTTCTTATATGTACCGGACTTCAAGCCTGTCAATCAAGGCAAAATGAAGATGATAAACAGCAAAATGAAATAGTCCAAAACGATTCAATTCTTACAGAAGAAGTTGAATTAGAAGGCTATTGGGGATTAACCTCTTACTTTGATTCTATTCTCCAACATAAAGAAATAGCTCGGTACCGTCTTCAAAAACCGACCTGGTTTGGTATTTTACTTCAAATAAAAGGAGACTCCCTTTTTGCGTATGGATCAATAGTTGAACTCCTACCCGATTTTAACCCGGCATCTGATACCTTGGCTAAACTGGATTCATTTGCAGGTGAATATTGGCTCTTTAAACGAAAAGAAACGCTGGAATTACATCCTATTCCTAATGAAAACGATCCCGATAGCACCATATTTATCTATCGTAAAAGAGATGATTTAGACTTCATGACCCAAAACTTAGACAGAGTGCATGTCATAGGAACAAATGTTACCAACTATTTTAATGAAAAACTATTTGCCGGAAACTACTATTTGAAAGACACAAAAGACACTATTCAATTTAAACCAAATGGACAAATTTTGAATTGGAAAAAGTACGATAACTTCAGTGTAAGAAACTACTTTGGTACCTTACACCCTTTTCAAAATAAAGATGTTATTTTTCTAAAAAAGGAGAAAGAAATGGACTATTGGAACTGGACTTTTGAGGAAAACAAACTCATTCTTCAACGTATGGAAAGTGATTGGTACAAGTCAGACACCTACCAATTAACAGATGAAATAATTGAATTGGAAACGCTTGTATCCAACGACCAATAAAATCCCCTACTGAATAACTTCCCAATAAGCTTTTTTACCCTTTTCGGTTAAATAAGGGTAAAGCATCTCCACTAACAAGTCTACATAATGCTTTACAGGATCAGCTATTTGGTCAGTTAGTAATTCGTGTGCATTAATCCAATTGTCTCCCAAAATATTTAAACGTTCATAAAAACGCTCATACTCCCCCTCAAACTCTGGCGGTCGAACCATTTCTTCCTGAACTAAGGCCGTGAATATTTGTGAGGTCTGTTGAGTTCTGAGCTGTTGTAATTGGGCATAATGTACCTTCAACTTTTCACTTTCTTTCAAAATTTTATACAAGTCTCGCAGCAAAAAACGATAAGCATATAAGCCTTTCATGGTAATAGAACTAGAAGTATATAACACCTGCATTGAGGAACTCTGAACAGTCATTTTTTGCATTTCAGTGTTCATTTTTTCTGCCAAATCAAAATAGAGCTTTTCAATAATCTCATCCTTGGTTTTATAGTGATATGTCAAATTACCCTGGCTGATTCCCAACTCTCTCGCAATTTTTCGCAAAGTAGTTTCTTTTACCCCATCATTATTAAAGAGTTCAAGTGCTTTGGCGATGATTTTTTCTTTTGTATTTTTCAATTTTAGTTCAGTTGACCTAATTTATTAGTACATTTGACCTAAAAGTACGTTACAATTATGAAAACTACAATTGTTGGCGGAGGAATTACGGGCTTAACAACAGCTATAGCCCTTAAAAAGTTGGGGATTGAAACAAAAGTCTATGAAAAAACACCTCAACTGGGTGAAACTGGGGCTGGAATAATGCTACAACCCAATGCCATGAAAGTACTAAATCATATTGGTATTGGAGAAGCCATTTGTGACGTAGGAAAAAGTATTGATCAATTTGAAATTGCCGATCAACAACTTAAACCTTATCGGCAACTTAAAACAAACTTTGACACAACCAAAATCATTGCCATTCATCGAGCACGATTACACAAGGTATTATACGATGCGCTCCCTTCTGATGTCGTTTCTTTAAATCAGGAATACCTGTCTCATCAACAAAATGAGAATTTGGTGTCGGTTGAATTTTCCAATGCAAAAGTAGAAACGCAAATACTCTTAGGAGCAGATGGAATTCACTCGAATCTTGCTAAACAACTATTCAATGCAAAAAGTCGTTATTCCGGACAAACATGCTGGCGGGGTATCGCTCATATGTCACTACCCGCCGACTTGGCACATCGTGGAAAAGAATGTTGGGGAGAAAATATCCGTTTTGGTTTTGTGAGTATCAGTGACACAGAAGTTTATTGGTTTGCTGTAGCTATGGCTCCTGAGCATCAAAAAGATGAACCAGCAGAACGAAAAGCAATGTTAATGGAGAAATACAAAAATTTCCATCCACTTATTCATGAAATCATTCAAAATACAGACGAGACCAAAATGATACGAAATGACATCAGTGACTTAGAACGACTAAATTGCTGGTACAAAGACAGTATTTGTCTCTTAGGTGATGCAGCTCATGCTACAACGCCAAATATGGGTCAGGGGGCTTGCCAGGGAATTGAAGACGCTTATTACATCAGCCGCGCTCTTTCCTCCAATGACAATTTAAGAGCAGCTTTTCTGCAATTTGAACAAGAACGTAGAAAAAAGGTAGATCATGTTGTCAACAATTCCTGGAGATTTGGACAAATGGCTCATCGCCCTTTTGGGAGAAGAATGGTCAAAACAATCATGAAACTAAGTCCTACTTCCGTACTGAAAAACCAACTCAAAAAAGTATATTCGGTTGATGGACTCAGCTAAAAACCAAATCATTTCCGTTTCACCATCCCTGGCACCTTTTCACCTATTGGAACTCGCTGATCCATCTACAAAACAAATCGAATCTTATTTATATAATGGAAGTTGTTTTGTTCTCAGAGAACAATCAAAGGACATTGGTGTTTGTGTTTTGACCGAGCTAGATTCAAACCAAATAGAGATTAAAAATCTGGCTGTTGATCCAGCTTTTCAACGCAAAGGTTATGCCCGTCAACTAATCCAACATGCTATTCAATTCGCGGGTAAAAAGGGATATCACAGTATTCTTATTGGAACCGGAAATTCGAGCATTCATCAACTCCAATTCTATCAAAAAGAAGGTTTTCAAATCAAAGAAACAATCAAAAACTTTTTTATTGAAAACTATAATGAACCCATTTATGAAAATGGAATTCAATGCTGTCATCTGATTATGATGGAATACCAACTGTAAAATTTAGCGGAATAAAAATCTCTTTTTCTTTCTTTTTATCCAGGCTTTGATATCTTTATGTTTCACTCAGAACACAAAATAAATTAAGCTGCTATGAAGTCACAATCTGATCCTCTTTTAGAAAACATTTTAGAGGAGATGATCGAAATTCCAGCAGGAACTATTGTACTGAGAGATGATCGAATTCAAAAGGAATGGAAGGTCGACATTGAGCCTTTTCTTTTATCTCCTTTTCAGCTTTCTCAAGAGATTTATAAAGAAGTAATGCATGCTAACCCAAGTGCTTTTAAAGGCTCTAAACTTCCTGTTGAGAATGTCTCATGGCTGGAAGCCGCTAACTTTTGTAATCTACTCTCCGAAAAACTAAACTTTGAACCTTCTTATCAACTTAAACACAAATCATTTGTGTTTAACCCAAAAGCCAATGGTTTTCGTTTACCTACAGAAGCCGAATGGGAATATGCTTGTAAGGCAGGAACAACTGATATTAGATACGGAGAATTAAATGATATTGCCTGGTATAAAGCTAACTCAGGACAAAAAACACAAGAAGTAGGTTCAAAACAACCTAATGAATGGGACTTATATGATATGCTGGGGAATGTTTGGGAATGGTGCTCGGACATTTATGACGAGACTGTTTATGGATCGTATCGCATTTTTCGTGGTGGCGGCTGGAATGATGAAGAAAGAGGTTGTTTGGCCACTAACCGAAGAAGAAGTCATCCCACAGCTTTTAAAATTGACGACTTAGGTTTTAGACTCGCAAAAAATTTAACTAAATGATAAAACACCTGACTTTACTACTACTGTTATTCTTAACTTTTTCCTCTCATGCTCAAAACATTCTTGAAAAACCAAAGGTTGATGAACGCATTGAGCTCCTAAGTATTGTTTTTCGCTTAGCTGACTGTTGGGAATACTCTTCCAAAGATTTTCCGGTTTATGTAACGGAAATTGAAAATCATTTTTCATCTCATAAAAATCACTCACTCATAAAATACATCAAACAAAAAGTCAGAAAAAATGGAGTTGGATTTGATGCCGTAATGAAAATGGCAATATCCATCAGTGAACCTCCCAATATGACTCCACTCCTCCCCTTTTCTAATGAATTTCCGGACAAACGTTGGGGAGAAAAAAGAGCCACTAAATTTCTGGAATTACTCAATCAATTTTATGTAGATGCGGATTGCAAGACCTTTTTTGAAAAGAATCAGGAAATGTATCAAAAAGCTGCAGCCGAATTCACTAAAGTGTATGAAGAACTTGATTTGGATTGGTATCAACAATTTTACGGTGCAGCACCAAAAGGTGAATTCCGAATCATCAATGGCCTTGGAAACGGAGGAGGAAATTACGGTCCAAAAATTAAAATTGACGACAAAGAAATCATTTATGCCATTATGGGAAGCTGGAGTGTAGATAGTACTGGACATCCAATTTATCCATCCAAAAGCTACTTCCCTACTCTACTGCATGAATTCAACCATTCCTTTGTCAATCATGTAGTAGAAAAGTTCCATCCATCCTTGGAAAAAAGCGGAGAAACTCTTTTTAAACACCTTCAGGCTGAGATGGAATCACAAGCTTATGGAAGTTGGGAAACCATGTTTGCTGAGGCAGTTGTACGAGCAGCAGTCATCAAATACTTGCAAGATCATAATTATGATTCAGAACTTGTCCAGCTGGAAATCAACGACGAAATAGATAAAGGTTTTGTATGGACTGACGAATTAGTCAAGGAACTGAATCGTTATGATAAAAACCGTAACACCTATCCAACTCTGGAAAGTTTTATGCCTGAATTGGTGACCTTTTTCCAACAAGTAGCAATAAACATTGAGGAAACAATTACTAAAGTGGAAGAAAAACGACCTAATGTAATTTCTATAACACCTTTCGAAAATGGAAATCAGCAAGTGGATCCATCTACCCAAAAAATTGAAATCACCTTTGACAAGGAATTAATTGGAAAGGGACATTCTATTTTAAAAGGAAATGACACCTTCCCGGAGTTTGGTGACATTGAATATTCAGCTGATCGTAAAACCATCTATTTGAATATAAACCTGAAAGAAAACACTAAATATGAATTCATTCTCAGCGGATGGAAATTTAAATCTACAGAGGGATTCTCGCTTAAAGACTATCCCATCACCTTTAAAACGACAAAATAATGCTAGACTATGTTTATTGGAGCTTTGGAACAAGCTATGATACTTACGAAAACTTTGTAAAAGCAGTTGATGATTACAACAAAGACATGGGAGAATCAAAATGGAATGCCCATCAAATTGTATCCTCTCACAAAAAAATTAAGGTCAATTTTGAAGCCATTTGGAAAGATGAGGATGATTTTGTGGAAGTAACCATCGAAGCCTCTGATCCTGCTGGAATTAAAATGGGAGAAATTCTCTATAAAATCAACCAGGAATCATTAAAAATCTTTGAAGGAGCCGATGCTACTTTTTTTGAAGGATTACATGAAGAAGGAGAAGAAGATGGTGTTCCCATTTATGACATGTGGACGGGATCATAAATTATGGATAAAACGATATAGACTAATTACAAAATTTAAAACAAACAACAATGAGTTACGGAATCATGCCTTACAGTATCAATCTTGATACCTTAGAAAAATATTACGGTACAGACGATCAGCAATTAATCAATAACATTATCAAATCATCTAAAGGCAGATTAGACCGTCTAGATGATGATTTTGAAGAAGAAGATGGTTGGCAGAAAGCAGAAACCATTCTATCTGATTTTTTAAATGGAAAACTGGAAGTTGGTGAAGGGAATTCAGCGAAACACTGGTATATTCTCGAAATTTTAATTGAAGGTTTTGGATCTATGCTAAACAATGGAAACTGGTACCCGGCTTCGATAGATGATCTTTATGACTACTCAGAACTGCAAATGTTCTTAGTTAGCAAAACCGGAAAGTTTAAGCTCCCCTCGCCAGATGATTTTCCAACATCTTTTACCATTCAAAACAAAAACCTATCAGCTGCCGCAAAGGAAATTGAAAGCAGTGATTATGACGCTGCTCAAAAGAGCGAATTCCAATCATGGATTGCTACAGCACAACAAAATGATCAAGACCTAGTTCTTTTCTATTATTAACTCCAAAACTGATTTAAATGCATTACATAGAAAAGGAAATGTTCATTGAGGAGGACATCAATGATTGGAAAGAAGATTTTGAAGATGTTCTTGAACTTTATGCTGAAGGAAACATTCACTGTGGAAATTTAGCTAGTTGCATTTCAGATGTCCATAAGGCTTTTGCCCTTTCCATTATGGGAAAAAGACCAACGGCCATGACGCAGGAATTTCTGGAACAAATGCGAGACATCGGGAAAGCTCACTTCATTTTTGGTACCAATCCCGGTAAGCCCATTTCTTTCACCGTTGGTGGAAAAGAATTTCATACTACTGGAGTAAGAGAAACGGCTTATATGCACGTAGTTTTTTGGAATAAAATATTCTTCACTACACTCATTAGCCGAGATACAGAAGGAATGAAAATGCTTCAACAACTTTCAGATGATATTTTCGCTACATCTAATTCCGGAACGGATGATTTTGAATTGGCTTTTGTAAGAGTTCAACGTCATATCCCTCATTTTGACAGTGAGCTGGAAACCTTAGTTGACAGTGCTTTAGACAACTGTGTACCGAAAAAAATGAATTCACTTCAATTCAAATACCGCAGCGTAATTTTAGTTCCTTTCTTAAAACTTTATAAGGCCATTATTCATAAAGATTCTGCTAGTTTTAATCAACTATTGAGTGAGGCAATAGAGGCTCATCGACAATTTTGGAGTCCTGCGGAAAAGGAGCTGAAAGCAGAAGGGTGGATTTCACTTCCTCTTTTGGCAGTATGTGCTTTGGCTTGTGATCAAAACATTGAAATTACAGTTGAATCCGATTACATTCCAAAATTCGTTTACGAGAAGTGATTCAGACACAAAGAACACATATCGTTCCTCTTGAACAAAATCATTTTGACAGTTTAATTGAAATGTACTTAGAGCCTGAGTCGAATAAGTACGTCGCTCCGCTAAGAGATAAGCCCAAATCCTTTTTTCAGGGATTTTTAGAGCGAAAACTAGCTCAAAACGAAATGGAATTGGGCTTTTGGGTTGTCTTGGAGAATGATTCAAGTAAGGTTATTGGAACGGTTAATCTTAATTGGTTCTTTCCTCTTTCTATTTTTCATATTGGTTGTCATTTAAAGCGAGATTATTGGAATAAAGGTTTTGCCACAGAATTACTCTCTGCTTTGATTCACTATGGATTCGAGATCAAAAAAGTGGATCAAATTCACGGAATTGTAGAAAAGGATAATTCAGTTTCTAAAAAACTCATGGGTAATTTAGGCTTTGAATTTGATCGTGCCGAGCGATTGGAGAATATGCCTTTAGAAATTTATAAACTGTATAAAAGTTAAGTCATGCGAACTGTTCTTAGAATACTCCTTCTTTCTCTTTGGACTACAACCTCCTTTGGACAAAGCAAAAGCAAACCTGCTCCCATTCACGTTGGAATAGAGCAAGATGTTTTGCCCTATGTCTTAAAGGGATACATTGGTACTTTATGGATTGGGCGATATTATTCCCGATATCGGGTTTCCTACGCCGAAGCCAATTCCCCAGCCTTTTTTCTTGCAGATGGAATAGCTGCTGATAAAGTAAAAGCTTTTGGAATTTCATTTGAGTACTTTTTTAACGAAAATTTTGAAGGATTATGGTTAGGTCCAGGCTTGGGACATTGGACCAATTATCTCGAAAATACAGATGGAATTACAGCAAAAAACGAAAGTTTTATTTTCAGTTTTGGAGGTGGATATAATTTCCGGCTCACCAATTGGTTATACACTTCACCCTGGGTAGCTTTACACAGCCGTGTTTCAGGAAATGATGATTTTATGATTGGATCAACCAACTACCAACCTGCTATTTTCACCCCCGAACTATCCATTAAACTAGGCGTTAAATTCCCCATTCGAAAGAAAGATTAAAGCATGAGTTTCAAAAATATTCGTTCGCTTTTACGATCTACCGAAATCAATAAAATTGAGGAAGGATTAAAGCTGGCAAAAAATAATCCAACAGCTGAATCACTCATCAACCTCTACCGGTCCATCTGGAAAATGACTTATGCCAATTCCTCCGATCCTGATATTACGAACAATACTTCTCTCAACTCTTTAGCCGGAAAAATGGCACTAATGAATGAACAGGAAGATTTAATTCCTGCAGAATTTGATTCGATTGAAATGGTTGAATCACTGGACCTTGGTGGTTTTCCTGAAGCTGTTTTCTTCCCGGAGTTACTTCAATACAAAAACTTGAAGACCATTGAGTTTTGGGATAACGACATGCCTGAATTAGCCGATGATTTTTTCAAAATCACTACACTGGAGAACTTATACATCTGTGACGGTCTAAAGACTCTATCTCCCTTAATTGGTAATTTAAAGCAACTTAAATCATTGAATCTAAATGGAAATCAAATCAATACCGTTCCAACCGAAATAGCTTCTTTAGAAAAACTTGAGCTCCTTGACCTTTCATTCAACGAGATAAAAGATTTTTCTGTTGACATCAAGAAATTGAAAAATCTCAAAACATTAGTCCTAAAGGATAATCCTGACCTAAAGTTGAGTGACGAACTCATTGAATATTGTCAAAACAATCAAATTGAACTTTTGCATTAAAATTCAACCACAGTTTTCAAGTAAATTTTAATTTTATCCAAAAGTCTGAATGAAAAGGAACTGGAGTAAATACATCTTTGAATTTCTATCCATTTTTGTGGCAGTTATTTCCGCTTTTGCTTTGAATAACTGGAATGAGAATCGACGAGACCGAAATGCTGAAGTCAACATTCTTACCGAAATTTCAAATGGTCTGGACAAGGACATTGAAGATGTAAGAGTCAACATTCTGGGTCACAAACAAGGTATTGAGTCCTGTCGATATTGGAGACAGGTTGTTACCGGACAAGATGTCAATCGAGATACCGCTGCAACAAGGCATTATTTTAGCGTAATGCGCGACTTCATTACTATTCAAAATACTTCGGGTTATGAGTCTCTCAAATCAAAAGGTTTAGAGCTAGTCCGTAATGATTCTTTGCGTTTTCAGATTATCTCTCTCTACGAATACGAATACAACGTTCTCAATAAGTTTGAGGAAGAATATAAAGAGGCTCAGTTCCATGAATCTTATTTCGATGATTTTAACGATATAATATCTCCACATCTTCAATTTGATACGCTTGGAAATATTGCAGGTATTGATACTATTTCTTTTACCTCTGTCGAACAAAACCAAATATTGAGTTGTCTGTGGAAAGTGGAAATAAATCGTCTCTTTATCTTGAATATGTATTCAGGCCTGGAAACGAAAATTGAACACATCAAAAAACAAATCGACGAAGAGATCAATTGATCAAAGGGTGACCATCAATATGAGCGAAGAACTTTACGATCAAATAGGAACCAAACTTGCCGAGACATATGGAACCGTAAAAGGTCAAATGTTTGGTAAAGCCTGCCTCAAAACAAATAGTAACAATAAAGCCTTTGTTGCTTTTTTCAAAGGTGAAATGGTCTTTAAATTGGGACAAAAAGAAGTCAACCTACTCATTGAAAAGTACATTGGCGCTGTCAAATGGGACCCTTCCGGTAAAAAACGTCCTATGAAAGATTGGATTCAAATTCCATCTGAATATCACGATGATTGGACAAACTTAGCAAAGCAAGCTTTGGATTTTGTTGAAAATTCTAAGTGATTCTTTCGATTTTTCTAAAGTCTAAATATTATCTAAATTCACTGCCAAACTTTTCCAAAACGAATGTTTATGGCTTTGACAGAACAAATTCTCGCAGCTGAGGAACGCTTAATTGGAGCATTGAAAAATGGTGATTTTGATGCTTTAGAACACCTCTTACATGATGATCTTCGATTTACCATTCCATCAGGTGCGCTGATTGGAAAAAAAGAAGATTTAGAAAATCTCAGATCTGGCAAGATGAAAGTTGAAACGATGAGAAGTGAAGACCAAAGTATTGACTTTGTTGAGGATATTGGAATTGTCAATGTCACCATTCATCTAAAAGCAGAATTTGATAGCCAGCAGATCAACTGTGTTTTTCGTTATCAACGTATTTGGAAGCGATTCAATGATAATTGGCAGGTAATTGCAGGAAGTGGCTTTCAAATTGGTTAACAGCTGTGAATTGGATTAAAATAATTGGTGGGGGCGAGCTGTTAGCCCTTATCATTGCACATTTTTTTTAGCCCTCCGGATTTAATACCAACCCTTTTTTGGTTTATTCTTGCTCAACCTTTTGTTGGCCTTATAGCCATACTTTATTATCTTTTCAATCGAAAATCAAAATCCTAAATGAAGCTCACTTTTCGTAAGGCAATACTAGATGACATTCCTAAAATGCAAAGGTTATTTGTTGATACCATTCAAGAACGTTGTAAAAAGGATTATTCATCGCAACAAATCGAGGTTTGGGCTTCGTCAATAAAGAAAAAAGATCGTTGGGAAGGTTTGGTCAGAGAGCAATATGTTGTTTTGGCCGAAATAGAGAATAAATTGGTTGGATTTGGTTCCTTGGAAAATGGTAATTATGTGGACTTCATGTATGTCCATAAAGATCATATGCGCAAGGGAATTGCCCATCAAATTTTTGAGGAGCTAACCAAAGAAGCTCAGCGTCTTGGAAATGCAAAACTGGCATCTGATGTTAGTAAAACTGCTCGTCCTTTCTTTGAACAAAAGGGATTTAAAGTCATCCACGAAAATAAAAACATCATTCAGGGAGTTGAGATTATCAATTACCGAATGGAACAATAAAACTTATGAAACTAGCCCCAGTACTTAAACCACCTTATTATGCAGTCATTTTTACTTCCCTCTTAACTGACGAAACAGATGATTACGGAGATATGGCCACTAAAATGGTTGAACTTTGTTCAGAAATGCCAGGCTTTTTAGGCATGGATTCTGCCCGATCGGAGGTTGGAATTACCGTGTGTTACTGGAAAGATTTGGATAGCATTGAAAACTGGAAAAAACAAGGTGAACACCTTTTCGCTCAGAAAATGGGAAAAGAAAAGTGGTATAAATCTTTCACCAGTCGAGTGGCTAAAGTAGAAAAGGCTTACGGTTTTGATCAATAATCATCATCCTTTCCAAAGCACGCTTAACTTTAAATCAAAAGGTTTCCATTGCATATTACCTCGCTCATAAAGATCAAATTGATAAACAAAATCTTTTTCGGCCTCTACTCTATACACCAGTTGTAAAGGAGACTCTTTATGTCCTCCTCCTCCAAAAGCAACAAATGTTAATCGAAAAGGTGCATCAAAAAACTGCATGCGAATTTCTTCCTTCAGCTCCAAGCGTTTTTTTTCGGCTAGTTCATTTATTCCCTCCAGATTTAAACCATATACATTTGTTGGATATATAAACTCAAAGAAACTATCAAATTCAGCTGTATCCGCTAATAAATGATGACTCCAACTAAAAGGTTCATTTATTAATTTTTCATGCAATCGTTCGGTTGTTTTTATCTGAACTTTTGCTTTAACACTACTGCGACTTACAGTAGAAATTTCAAAAGATTCTTCTGGATATTTGTTGTTCAAATATGTTGTCATTGAATCTATATAGGTTGGTAAATAAGCATCGTTCTTTTCCATGAAATAATAATCATAAAAGAACATCCCATCATACTTTAACCACTCGGGCTGATTACAAAAAATGATTGAATCATTATTCTCCAGTTCATCATAGAAACGACGAGCTTTTTCCAGATTTTCAAAGCGATATTGTATTGAATTAAGGGGCTTTGTTTTTAATTGGTTGGATTCAAAAAGACCGAAATCGTATTCATAGAATCCACTTCCTTTTCTCAACATTTTTGACTCAGGAAAGAAGGTCATTAACACCATTACAGAATCTCCTTTTGTTAAAAAAAGAAGGTACCCATTCTCTTTTTTCGGTATACGTTCTGTTTGATAAAGTTCGCCTTTTTTTTGCAGTTCTTTTAGTATCTCAGAGTCATCAATATACCATTCGCTGTATTTTCCTTCTCCACTTCTATCATAACAAATCAGAATATAATCATCTTCGTCAAAGGTATATCCCTGAAATAGATTGTTTTGCCCAAAAGAAAATGGATTAACGAAGAACAAACAGATACAAACAAAAATAACTCTCAAAGCCTCTTTTCTTTTAAGATGACTCTGAGAGTTATTTTCCATATTTTTATTTCTTTGATCTAGTCGATCAGCAACAGCTTTGTTGCGATATTTTTGAACCGAATAGCTCATCTAACTTTTCTTTCGCTTCCATCCACTTTTCCGAATCAATACAGTAGCATACCGAAGTTCCTTCGATGGTTCCTTTGATTAACCCTACCTTCTTCAATTCTTTCAAATGCTGCGAAACAGTTGACTGAGCCAATTTCAATTCTCCTACCAAATCACCACAAACGCAAGCATTTAATTGTAATAAATGCTGAACGATTGCAATACGAGCAGGATGTGCCAGGGCCTTAATTAAAGCTGCTAACTCATTTTGCTCCTCCGTAAATATGGCTGATTTGGTAGTTCCCATTCTGTCAAGTTAAAATACGTATCGAGCTGAAAGGGCTGCTGATGGTAAAAATATAACTCCTACTGGGTGAAAAACATCTACCATTGGACGCGTATCAATACTTACTAAGATAGGAACATCAAATTCTCTCTTAAAATCAAATTCAAATCCTACCTGTCCTCCTACACCAATGGTAAAACCACTGTTACCAGGAGTGTCATGGTCAGCATAAAATCCTAATTGTGCACCAGGTCCAATGTACCAGTTAAAGCTACTTACAATGTTCCAGTCCCAGTGAAAAATTCCTGAAAGACGTGTTTGTGACCAGCCAATACCGATGTCACCTCCAGCATCTAATTCCAAACGATTTCTGTCATTGAATCCATATTGGTAAGATACCTCTGCTCCAAAGAAAGTTCCTCTGGCTAAACGTCCTCCTAATGCATGTTTGTTAACCTGTGCTTGTCCTACTGCTGCAAAGCCTAAGACGGCAATAAATACAATAATTATCTTTTTCATTTTTTGAATTTGGTTTGTCGTACAAAGATATGGCTTCCAACGAAATAACCACTATTACTTTAAAAGCTTTTTAACGGGAAACTGTTTAATTATTTTCCGCCCCTTTTTTCCTGAATATGCTTCATTGCATTCATTCCGTCAATAGCAGCAGAAACAATTCCTCCAGCATAACCTGCTCCTTCTCCAACAGGATATAATCCTGCTAAATCAACATGCTGCATATCTTCCTTATTTCGTGGAACTTTAACAGGAGATGAAGTACGAGATTCGGGAGCATGCAAAACAGCATTTGGATCAAGATAGCCCTTCATTTTCTTTCCAAAATCCAAAAAAGCTTGTTTTAATCGGAGACTAATTTCGTCTGGTAGAACTTTATTGAGATCAACAGAAACAATTCCTGCCTGATAGGACGTTTTAGGTAAATCTTTTGAGACTCTTCCTTCTATAAAATCTACCAATCGCTGTGCAGGAACCTGTTGTGTTTTTCCAGCTGCAATCCAACACTGCTTTTCAACTTCTTTTTGAAAATTTAAACACACAAAAGGATCGGATGGATCACCTAGCTCTTCGGGCTCTAATTGAACAACTATTCCCGAATTGGAATATGGATTATTTCGTTTAGATGGTGACCAACCATTAGTAACTACCTCATTCTGAGAAGTAGCACAAGGTGCTATAATTCCTCCTGGGCACATACAAAAAGAATAAACCCCGGTTCCATTAACCTGTGTGACTAGCGAATAAGCTGCTGGAGGCAAGACCTCATCATTGGTTCGGCCATGATATTGAATTTGGTCAATTAGTTCTTGACTGTGCTCTATCCTCACCCCCATTGCAAAAGGTTTTGACTCAATGGTGATACCTTTATTATTTAATAAATAGAAGATGTCTCGAGCTGAATGTCCCGTAGCTAAAATCAAATGTTCACAATTGTACTGCTCGTTTGAATTGATTTCGATGCCTTTTATTTGCCCGTCCTCTACAAATAAATCAGTGAGTTTGGATTCAAAACGTACTTCTCCTCCCCAACGAATAATTTCTTCTCGAATCGACTCTATGATTTTAGGTAACTTATTGGTTCCAATATGTGGATGAGCATCTACTTTAATGTCCTTATCAGCCCCAAAGTGAATGAGCCACTTGAGAATTTGTTGAACATCTCCTCTTTTCTTAGAGCGAGTGTATAATTTACCATCCGAATAAGTTCCAGCTCCTCCTTCTCCAAAACAGTAGTTAGAATCTTCATCCACTATTTGTTCTTTAGTAATTCGAGCTAAATCTCTTCGTCGATCCCGAACCTTCTTCCCTCGTTCAAATACAATGGGTTTAAGACCACTCTCTAAAGCTTGTAATGCTGCAAAAAGTCCTGCAGGACCTGCTCCTATAATATGAACTTCGGGAGCATTTTTAACATCATTTGGAAAAAAGGTAGGTCCTTCTTCAACAAATTCTTCATCCACATAAACCGCCAGACGAAGATTATACTTAATTGTTCTCTGACGAGCATCAATAGAGCGTTTCAGTACTTCCAAATGTCCGAATTTTTTATGCCCTATTAGCTGGGCAACACGTTCACGCAAAAAAGTTTCATTGTGAATTTCATCGGCCGGAACCTGTAAATTGAGCTCTTTGATCATATCGCCCACAAAGATACACAATGAAAAAGCTTATCCTTCAAATGTGAGCGAAAACCACCATCCGTAAGTCTTTAAACTTTCTAGTGGAGCAGCAAAAAAGGTATCATCCTGAATAAGGATATTTTTTATCCCTGAAACCATTTTAATCTCTATTCCAAATTTGAAATAAGGAAGGAAAAAATCAAACCCTCCTCCTACCTGATAAGCAAAATCATGTGGTTTCATTTTTATAATGGGATCGCTGAGTAATTGCTCAACATCATGCTCGCTAGTGAGGTTGTAAGTATATGCAAAGCCTCCCATGGCATAGGCCCCAAAATTGTTCATTCGCTTTGAATTGAGTTTGACTTGCAATGGAAAGCTAAGGTTGGTGGGATTGGATCGATGACTTCGTGTTTTAAGCTCACCCTTTTTCATATAACTATAGGTAAAAACAGTCTCATGAAAGGAGAGCGAAGGCAAAAAACGGAAGTTTAAATTATAAATGGGATTCCAGGATACCAATGGTAATTGGATAGACATACCTGGTCCTCCTTTAATATCAATATGCTTTAAGGAATCAGCCTCATTGAACTCTGTTTTCAGTTCATAACGAAAAGTAGAATAGTTTCCTCCTAGGTGAGCTCCAAAATGGAACTTTCGTCGTTCAAAATTGTGAAGATTCTTTCCATATCGACTTGATTGTCCATAAGCAAACACAAAACAAGAAAGAAAAATAAATGTTAGAAACCAATTTCTTTGCACCTCTACAAAACGTGAAAAGAAAAGGGATATTATACTTAACCTTCAAAGGTCAATGAGAACCACCATATTTTATTTCTAAGTGATTCTAAGGGTCTCATAAAGAAAGTTCCATCCTGAATGGCCACATTTCTTATTCCATTGGACAATTTAAGTTCAATTCCAAATTTGAAATAAGGAAGCCAAAAATCAAAACCTCCACCTACTTGATAAGCAAAGTCGTGTTTTTTGATTTTAACAATGGGATCAGAAATAAGCTGCTCTACATCATTCTGTGAGGCTAAATCCAAACTGTATTGCATACCACCAATAGCATAAGCTGCAAAATTGATAATTCGTTTGGTTCTTAATTTCAACAAAATGGGAAAATCCAGATTGGTTGATTCCAAGCGGTTTTCACGTGTCTTTAATTCTCCATTTTTAAAATATTCATATTGAAACAATCTCTCTGAAAAAGAAAGGGATGGGATAAACCGCAAGTGCACTGTTTCATGAATATCCCATGAACCAATAATCCCCAAATTAAATCCAGGTTGTCTGCGAATGCTAATACTTTGAATGGAATCAAATGTCAGGGAATCTGACGGGTGAAGTCGATAATGAAAATCGGCTGTATTAACCCCTAATGCAAAGCCAAAGTGAACTTTCTTTCGATCAAAAGTAGGATAATTCCCTTGCTGACTAAAGGATAGTCCCCCGGTCAAGCATAAAAGAAATACTATGATCAGCTGTTTTTTCACTTCTTTGATATCGTCTTTGAGTGGAAAATTTGGTCAAAAACTATGCCTCTATTGGCTTTTGACCAACATAGATCGTTGCGATTCCACCGGACACAGGCCTTGATTGTATAACGTTATACCCAACTTTGGTTAAAATGGATTCAAAATCTTTTCCTTCTGGGAAAGCGGCAACTGATTCGGGTAAATAAGAATAAGCCGATTTATCTTTGGAAATTGTCTTCCCAATACCTGGAATAATGTAACGAGAATAGAATCCAAAGAACTGTTTAATTGGAAAACGCTTCGGTTTGGAGAACTCTAACACTATCCCTATTCCACCGGGTTTTAATACCCGCAACATTTCACCTAAACCTGCCTCCAGATTTTCAAAGTTACGAACCCCAAATCCCACTGTATAACCATCAAAGTAATTGTCATCAAAAGGAAGGTTTTCTGAATCACCTTGCACCATTTCGATAATATCATCCACTTTTTTCTTTTTCATCTTCTCTCTCCCCACTTCCAACATTCCTTCCGAAAGATCTAAACCTACCACCTTTTTAGGATTTAGTTTCAAAGCTTCCAAAGCAAAATCTCCGGTTCCGGTAGCGATATCCAAAATCACTTCAGGCTTCATCCCTTGAGGCATTGATTTTCGCAACATTTTTATGGCTCGTTTTCGCCATAACTTATCAATTCCCATTGAAAGGAAATGATTAAGGAAATCATAGCGTTTTGAAATGTTGTCAAACATTTCAGCTACTTCTTCCTTTTTGGATGCTTCTTCTTTGTTATATGGTCTAACGGTGGTTCCCATGCTTTCTTTTCAATTTTATCGGCTACAGCTCCAATGCTTCTTTTAAAAGCCTTTCTTTATCAACAGATACAACTCCTACATGTTCACAAACCAATCCTCCGGCCAGATTGGCAATTTGGCCAACCTGCTCTAGAGATAATCCTGCTGCCAAACAAAGCGTTGCTGCACTAATAACCGTATCTCCAGCTCCCGAAACATCTGCTATATTTCTCAAATGCGCTGGGATAAAGTGGTCATCTACTCCCTCACCAATGTAAACACCATACTCTGATAAGGTAATGAGATTGATTTTGGCTCTCAACACCTCATTCATCTCTTTAACTGCCGTTCTAATCGCCTCTTGATCATTCGCTTCAAAATCCTTTCCGGTACCTTCTTTTAACTCTACTAAGTTGGGCTTAAACAAAGTAACATTGGTATAGCTCAGGAAGTTATCTTTCTTAGGATCAACCGTGGTGATAATTCCTTTTTCATTGGCAAATTCAATGACTTTTTTAATCACCTCTTCAGTTAAAATTCCCTTATTGTAATCTTCAAAAATGATGGCATCAATTTGATCCTTTTCGCAGATCATCTTCACCTTTTCAATCAAAGCAAATTCAGCCGAAGAACTCAAAGGAGCAATTTCTTCATGGTCAATTCGCAACAATTGTTGATTGTTTCCAATCACCCT
>JAKSBJ010000218.1 GCA_022361195.1 Flavobacteriales bacterium | reverse complement strand
GGTGATTGAAGAGCTAATCTTCGCGACCTTTGCGCTCAAAACATGAACGCTTTCGCGAATCTCTTCAAACGTGTCAATGTTTTCGTTCAGACGATCGCTGTGGTCGTCTAGGCGATCTTCGATGTCTTGAATAACTTGTTCCATGGTCCTTTTGTGATTTTCTTACTTACAAAAAGTTGACCGGTTTGCTACACCGGTTGGGTCATGTGAAATTTTACCAGCGCACGGATGTGCTCGGTGGTTACCAGTTTCATGGGTTGGCCGGTTACACGAGCGCCGTCTGGGCTGGGAACGTAGCAATGGTCGTCCATGATATCCATCATGGTATCGTTCCCTGTGATCGCGAGGTAGTCCCGGAACACCTGGCCGGGCATAGGCAGCAACGTAGAATAGCTGTCGAAATCTTTGTACTCGCCATCCCATTGCAGGATGTGGTCCACAATCTTCTCCCGAACCGCAATGTCCCTGACGTTTTCGTCGCTGTCGTAGAATAGATCAAAATACATCTGAAAGTTAGTACAGCGCTTCCACTCGGCTAGCGCGGCATCCGCGCTGCGGATGTGGGTGTTGGCGGTGAGAATACTCATTTTATGTGGTTTGGAGAAACCGTATATACGATCACAAATATGAACTTCTCCTACCGGTTTCACGATTTCACGAGTAACGACCCTATTTACGATTACCCTCCGGGGATGATCAACATTGTCAACGCGGTTAGCACGTTCTCCTTCGGCAAAGACATCGACATCCAGAAGCTCCTCGACTGCTGCGAGTACGCCTGTGTCAAGCTGTTTGTCGCAGTGAAACTGTGCATTACGCTGCCTAGGGTGACGGTTTCCATTTTCAACACAGGGTCTGCCACGTTGATCGGGGCGCAAAACGAGTTCATCGCGAGGGACTCGGCGGAGATTTTCACGCACACGGTGAAACGGTCTCTAAACGATTGGGAGATTGGTCTCAACGACTTTTCGTTTCACAACTACACAGCGACGTGCGTCCTTCCCTTCCAGGTCGATCTGGAGGAGCTGGGGAAGAAGACGGAGTTTGTGCGCAAGTCCGATTTCTT
>JAKSBJ010000219.1 GCA_022361195.1 Flavobacteriales bacterium | reverse complement strand
GATCTCATCATCATCTACAATTCGGGGCGCTATCGGATGATGGGTCATGGGTCCGTGTGCGGTTTGATGTCCTACGGCGATGCAAATGCAGTGGCCATGGAAATCGGCGAATACGAAGTCCTGCCCGTCGTGGAGGAAGTGCCGGTGATCTGCGGTGTGCACGCCACCGACCCCCGGAGGCGCATGTGGCACTGGCTGCTCAAGGTCAAGGAAATGGGATTTTCAGGCGTCAATAACTTTCCCACCCACACCATCGTGGATGGCTTGTTCCGTGGTGTGCTTGAGGAAACCGGCATGAGTGTGAAGAAGGAATTCGAGATGGTCGCCCTGGCCAGGAAAATGGATCTCTTTTCAGTCGTCTATGTGGCCACTCCCGAGGAAGCGGTGGAGATGGCCAAGGCGGGAGCCGATGCGATCATCGCCCATGTCGGCACGACCGTGGGCGGATCCATCGGCGTGACCAACGCCGTGGTGACCTGGGACCACGCCATTCAGCAGTGCAGGGACATCATCGACGCCGTCCGGCGCGTGCGGAAAGACGTTCTGTTTCTGGCACACGGCGGACCGATCAACACACCGGCCGATGCGGAAAAGATCATGCAGCATACCGACGTGCTGGGGTTTGTGGGGGCCAGTTCCCTGGAACGCATGGCCGTGGAGGAATCACTCACCGCATTGACCCGACAATTCAAATCGATCAAAGCTCCGGCTGCAGCCAAGTTTGACTGGAACGCCTGACTCCTTCGATGCGCATAGAATGGGCGCTTGACCCCAGGGTGGATCGAAAACCGTTTATCCCCCTGTCCGATTAGAACACCAAGATTGATTAAAACTTATGGCCACGATCGCAGTAATGGGAACCTTTGACACGAAAGGTCAGGAACACGCCTTCATCGCCGAAGCGATTCGGGAACGCGGACACGAAACTTTGATGATCGATGTCGGCACCGGAGCACCACCAACCATCGAAGCTCAAATCACCCGGGAGGCGGTCGCCGCAGCCATCGATATCGTTCTGGAAGCACTGATTGCCCGCAACG
>JAKSBJ010000148.1 GCA_022361195.1 Flavobacteriales bacterium | reverse complement strand
GCCAATGTGGATTCCAAACCCATCCATCTGGCGCACTATGCGGTGATGGGGGAAGTGTATGCCCGGGAAATCCTGAGGCACAAGGAACCTCGGGTCGGTGTGCTGAGTGTGGGGACGGAGGATGTGAAAGGCAACGATCTCACGCTGGAGGCTTTTCAGCTTTGCAAGCGCCTGGATCTTAATTTTATCGGTAATGTCGAGGGACATGATTTGTTTTCCAATCGCGTCGATGTGGTGGTCTGCGACGGATTCATTGGAAACATCGTCCTCAAAACCTGCGAGAGCCTGGCACACAGCATGTTTTCCTGGCTTAAACGCGAATTGATCGCCACACCCGTTCGTAAAATGGGCGCACTCATGGCGAAAGGCGCCTTCAAGACCATCAAGAACCGGATGGATCCGGATGCCTACGGTGGAGCCCCTCTGTTGGGTTTGAATGGCAATGTGTTCATTGCCCATGGTTCCGCCGGTGCGCTGGCCTTCAAGAATGCCATCCGGATGACCGTTGAAGCGGTGGAGCATCATATCAATGACCAAATGACCGAGGCGATTGCCACCGCCAACGAAAAACTCAAGACCATCAATCCCGCCTCGTTGACTTCCACACCATGACAGATTCACTGCCAACCAATGTTGATTTTGTAAACCCAAGAGCGGAACATGATTTCAAGGGGCGTACCTGTTCCATCGTCTCTGTCGGATCCTACGTTCCCGAGCGCAAGCTGACCAACGCCGACCTTGAAAAGATGGTGGACACCAGTGATGAGTGGATCACCACCCGGACCGGGATCAAAGAACGGCGTATTGCGGCCGACGACCAATTCACCTCCGATCTTGCCGCCGAAGCGGCGCGTCGAGCCATGGATAAAGCAGGCATCAAAGGGGAGGAGATTGATCTGATCATTGTGGCCACCATCACCCCGGACATGCTTTTCCCCAGCACCGCCTGTCTGGTGCAGGACAAGATTGGAGCCACCAACGCAGCTGCCTTTGACCTGGAAGCCGCCTGTTCCGGATTTATTTACGCCATGGAAATTGCGCAGCAATTCATCATGTCCCGTACCTATAATACGGTGTTGGTGATTGGTGCCGAGAAGCTTTCATCCATTATTGACTGGAATGATCGCAACACCTGTGTGCTTTTTGGCGACGGCGCAGGAGCGGCCATCCTTCAGAGTCGGAAGCAATCCCATGGTCTATTGACAGCCTGCATGGGGGCGGATGGCGGGAAAGCCGGCCTGCTTTCCATGCCGGGCGGCGGGAGTCGGTGTCCGGCCACCAAGGATTCGATCGACCAGCGCCTCCATTATTTACGGATGGATGGTAAGGAGACGTTCAAGAG
>JAKSBJ010000001.1 GCA_022361195.1 Flavobacteriales bacterium | reverse complement strand
TCCCTCAAAAAAATAGCACCAACATGTCAATCCAACTCCTCCTCTCGCCCTCTCTAGCTTAGCACCGCTGTGCTCTAAAAGCGGCCGCAAAGATACACATCCTTTTCCCTTTTAACCAAACTTTTCTCAAAGTTTTTTTAATCTTTTTTTAATATCACCTTTTAATTCGCTAGAAACAAGCCTTTTAATTTACTAAAAAAAATCTCACAAGAAAAGCCCTTTTTATGTTCCATTCATAAATACGCCATCCCCTACTATATATATAAAGGTGTCAAACCTCTTTTTAAATACCCAACTCCTATTCCTCATAATATGTCCATTCAACTAACATCATGCTGTTGAAATGAAGGAGCGAAGCATGAAAAAGCAGTAGATATACTCTCTATTTTCGTAGTTAGGATCGACTTGTCCTTCCAAAAATTATGGGAAAAGCATCAAACGAATACAAAAAAACTGACCAGGAAAAGAGTAAAAAGAAATCCGGCTCGAAAAAAAAACAACCCAAATCGAAGAAAAAAACCGGAAAACTCAATCCCCTAAAACCAATAAAAGAACTTTTTGCTGAAGAGAACAGAAGGTTTAATCTTACTGTGGGTTCTATTTTGGTGCTCTTCTCTACTTATCAGCTTTTAGCTTTTATATCTTATTTGTTTACCTGGAAGCTTGACCAAAACCATGTTATTAATAAAGGACTCTTTGAATTCTTATTTGGAGGAGAAGAAATTGAACTCGGAAATCACCTTGGAAAATTAGGAGCCTGGCTATCGCATCAATTCATTTATGAATGGTTTGGCTTATCCTCATTCTTATTCCCTCTTATATTTATAGTACTTGGAATTTTTCTTTTACTCCGTATTAAAATATTGCCTTTAGGGAAAGTAGTTGGAAAATCACTTATTGGTATTGTCATATTATCATTATGCTTTGGATATTTTACCGGAGAAGAATCTTTCTCTTATGGAGGATCATTTGGTTACCAATTCAACAGCTGGCTAAAAATGGCCCTTGGAAATTTTGGAGCCCTCTTGTTTATAGGCGTACTTCTTTTTATTTCAGTCGTTCAATTATTCAATCCAGACTTTAAGGCTTTATTCCGTAAAATAGGATTGAGTCAGGATAAAGATGAAGAACCGGAAGAAGCAGTTGCAGCAAATGGGGATATAGATATTGTTGCGATTAATACAATTGATGATTCGGATATTCAAAAAGATGAATTGAGCGAAACCATCACTTTTGACGAGGAGGAAGAAAAAGAAGAAGCCAACGAAGCCGCTATTAATATAGAACTGGAAACTGACTTCCCTGAGGAAGAACAACAAGTGGAAGAAACGGTTGAGGAACAAAGCACGGAATTGGAAGTTGAAAATAAAAGTCCAGAAACCACTGAAGAACCTGAAGAGGAGTTTCAGGTTGAAGTTGCTAAACCAGAAGAAAAAATACTCAGCGACAAAGAAGTTAATAATATGGTGGAGGAATTTGGAGAATATGATCCTACCCTCGACCTATCTTCTTATAAACTTCCTACCATTGATTTGATGACCGATTACGGTGACAAATCACTTAATATAAATAAGGAGGAATTAGAAAATAACAAGAATCGTATTGTTGAGGCTCTTGGACATTATAAAATTGAGATCTCAAAAATTAAAGCTACAGTTGGACCAACAGTTACTCTTTATGAAATTGTTCCGGCACCTGGAGTGAGAATTTCAAAGATTAAAAATCTATCTGATGACATTGCATTGAGTTTGGCTGCGAATGGAATTAGAATTATTGCTCCAATTCCGGGAAGGGGAACAATTGGTATTGAAGTACCAAACTCCAAACCAGAAATGGTATCTATGCGAGCCATGATTGCATCGGAGAAGTTTCAGAATACAGATATGGAGCTTCCTATTGTAATGGGGAAAACCATCTCAAACGAAACCTTTGTTTTTGATTTAGCCAAAGCACCTCACTTATTATGTGCTGGAGCAACCGGACAAGGAAAGTCCGTTGGACTGAATGCCATTCTGGTTTCAATCCTTTATAAAAAACATCCAGCTCAGGTAAAATTTGTGATGGTGGATCCTAAAAAGGTGGAGTTGACACTTTATAATAAGATTGAACGACACTTTTTGGCTAAGCTACCGGATACAGAGGAGCCAATTATCACTGATACCAGTAAAGTAGTTAATACCATGAACTCTCTTTGTATTGAGATGGATGAACGGTATGAGCTATTAAAGAACGCTCAGGTAAGAAATATTAAAGAATACAATGCCAAGTTCATTTCGCGTAAACTCAATCCGGAAAATGGTCATCGTTACCTACCTTATATAGTAGTAGTCATTGATGAGTTTGCCGATTTGATTATGACGGCCGGAAAAGAAATTGAACATCCTATTGCTCGTTTGGCTCAATTAGCTCGTGCAATTGGTATCCACCTAATTGTTGCCACCCAACGACCATCCGTAAATGTAATTACGGGTATGATTAAGGCCAACTTCCCAGCTCGAATTGCCTTTAAGGTATCATCTGGAGTGGATTCCAAAACCATTTTGGACCAAACCGGAGCTGACCAGTTAATTGGTAGAGGTGATATGTTGATTTCTTTTGGAAGCGACGTTACCCGTTTGCAATGTGCTTTTGTTGACACGCCTGAAGTGGAAGCCGTTTGTGATTATATTGGAAATCAAAGAGCCTATCCTGAAGCATTATTGTTACCAGAATATGTTGGTGAAGGCGAAGACAGTGCCCCGGATGTGGACATGGATGACAGAGATTCACTCTTTGAAGAAGCCGCTAAAATTCTGGTGACCCATCAACAAGGATCAGCATCACTCTTACAACGAAAGCTGAAGATTGGATATAACCGTGCCGGAAGAATCATTGACCAAATGGAAGTAGCAGGTATTATAGGTCCTTTTAAAGGCTCAAAAGCCCGTGAAGTTTTGATTCCGGATTTAGTGGCATTGGAACTCTTTCTTGCCAATTTAGATGGCAACAACTCTGGCCCTCAAGAATTTTAAGTAAAATTTAACATTTTGGGCTTCTGCTTTGGCATAATTTTGGATATTTGCACAATCAAAATATTACTATGAAACTAGCCATAAACATATTAATTGCTTTCCTCTTTTTAGGAACAGCTTACGGACAAGAAGACGCAAAGGCCAAAAAGATTTTGGATGATTTAAGTAGCAAGACCAAAGCATATAAATCAATGGCCGTTACATTTAGTATTGTTATCACCAATGCTGAGGATGGTTCAAAAATTACTCAAAAAGGTAAAGCTTACCTAAAAGGAGATAAATACAAAATTGAATTGGAGGAGCAGGATATTTACTGTGATGGTGAAACTGTAACAACGCATTTAAAGCTAGACAAAGAATGTTATACTTCGGATGTTGATGAGGCTGAAGAGGATGGAAGTGTAACCCCTTCAAATATGCTAACCATTTGGGAAGAAGGTTATAAATATGAATACAAACGTGAGACAACCTTCAAAGATATTCCGGTGCATCAAATTCATTTGTATCCTAAGGATCCAAAGGATAGTAAATTCCACACAATCATTTTGAAAATTGACAAAGCGAAAAACGAACTTTTGTCAGTATATATTAAAGGGAAAGATGGTAACAACATGCGTTACATCTTAAAGAACCTGGAAGAAAATGTAGAGATTCCGGAAAGTAAGTTCGTTTTTGATCGATCAAAGCATCCGGAAGTAGAATGCTACGAAGAATAATAAAATTTGATTTTTGAGGTTAAGTGATAAAAAGGTTGGGCACAAAAGGTCCAGCCTTTTTATTTTATATGACCTATAGCTCGTCAGGGAAAATCTTAGCAGGATTTAAGATATTATTGGGATCAAAAATAGCTTTGATTGATTTCATTAACCTTAGCTCCGTTTTAGAAAAAGGGATGTCCATGTAGTTCTTTTGTACATGTCCAATTCCATGTTCACCACTAATGGTTCCTCCGAGGCTCACAGTTAAATCAAATATTTCCCGAATGGCTATTGGTAGTTTATTGTTCCAATCGTCCTCACTCAAATCTCCTTTAATAATATTAATGTGCAAATTACCATCTCCTGCATGACCATAGCAAACAGAATGGAATCCGTATCGTTTCCCAATCTCTTTAACTCCTTTCAATAAAGCCGGCAGTTCATAACGTGGAACCACAGTATCTTCCTCTTTATAGATAGATTGAGATTTCACTGCTTCTCCCACCTTACGTCTCAAATTCCACAATTTATCTTTTTGAGCTTGTGAATCAGCAAACAGAATTTCTCCAGCCTCAAACCGACTTACAACATTCATAATACTCTCACAATCCTGCATCAGAACTTCCTCATTATTTCCATCAACCTCAATTAGCAAATGAGCCTGAACTTCCTCTGCTATTCCATCAACACCTTCCCCAATAAATTCTGCCGTCCAAAGTAATGCATCTCTTTCCATGAATTCCAATCCGCTTGGAACAATCCCTTCTCGGAAAATGGCTGCGACAGCCTCGCAGGCTTTTTCCGAACTGTTGAATGGAACCAACATCAATAGATCCTTTTTAGGCAATGGAATCAATTTTAAGACAGCCTTTGTTATAATTCCCAAAGTACCTTCTGATCCTACTATTAACTGAGTAAGATTATATGCTGTGGCATTCTTTAACACATTCGCCCCTGTCCAAATAACCTCTCCCGAGGCTAAAACCACCTCAAGATTTAAAACATACTCATTGGTAACACCATACTTCACAGCTTTTGGTCCACCCGAATTCTCAGCTAAATTACCTCCAATAAAACACGAACCTTTACTGGCTGGATCTGGAGGATAAAATAATCCCTTTTCGGCAACAGCTTCTTGTAAAACTTGTGTGATAACACCTGGTTCAACAGTCACCTGTCCGTTTTTTTCGTCGATATGAAGAATTTTATCAAAGCGTTCCATTGACAAAGCCACACCTCCAAACAGTGGCAATGCGCCTCCACTTAATCCTGTCCTAGCTCCTTGAGGAGTAAGCGGAATTAAATGTTCATTACAATAAGTTAGTATCTGGGAAACATCTTCTGTCGTTTCAGCTTTTAAAACAACTTCTGGATAAAAATGTAAATCTTCGGTTTCGTCATGAGAGTACTTTTCTAAAGACTCTTCATCAAAAAAAGCTTTATCCTTACCAATCAGCAAAGACAGTTGTTCAATATGATCAGCTGATATTTTGGTGTAAGAAGAAATGGGATTTATTAATTTCTTCGGAGCAACAATTCCGAATTCATTCTAAAAACTACTAGCCGGCATTTTGCACCATATCCTCGGCATCTGCATTGGCCTTTGCGATATTCAATACATTGTGCAATTGAGAAATTTCAATAAGTTTTTGAACATTAGGTTGCAAACCGGAAAGAATAAATACACCTCCAGAATCCTTACAAAGACGGTTTCCAATTAAAATAGCACTCAAACCTGAAGAATCACAGTACCTGGACTTAGACATGTCCAAAATGATGTTGTTAACCGAATTTTTGTTGATCAAAACCAACTCAGATTTCAATTCGGGGGCATTAGTCGAATCCAATTTTTCAACGTTAGAAGTCACGATGGTGTATTGGCCTTTTTCTTCTTTTGAAAAATTCATAGTTTGCTGTTGCTTCTTAAAGTGGATTTATTGAAATGTATTTCTCCAAATTTAAAATTTTTTATGTAAAAACACAGTGTTTTTGCGACTTTGTTAATAGAGTCTTTCAATTGTGAATTTCTTTTTGGGGAAATTCGTCTTTAGAAAAGATGTGTGGATCAATTACGACCAATCTGTGAAGCAAGTAAATAGATGATTGCCATACGAACAGCCACTCCATTTTCAACCTGTTGTAAAATAATGGATTGATCTGAATCTGCCACATCCGATGAAATTTCTACTCCACGATTTATTGGTCCCGGATGCATGACCGTAATCTTTTTGTCTAAACTATCCAGTAGTTCTTTGTTCAAACCAAACAACATACTGTATTCTCTCAGTGAAGGAAAAGGTTTAATGTCCTGACGTTCGAGTTGAATTCGGAGCATGTTGGCAACATCACACCACTCAAGTGCTTTTCTCAAATTATGCTCTACTTTAACTCCCAATTTATCAATGTGTTTAGGAATCAAAGTTGTAGGACCGCAAACCATCACCTCTGCCCCTAACTTTTGAAGACAAAAAATATTTGAAAGTGCTACTCGTGAATGAGTTATATCTCCTACAATCACCACTTTCTTTCCTTCAAAGTTGTCGCCATGTACTTCTCTGATTGAATAGGCATCCAATAAAGCTTGAGTAGGATGTTCATGGGTTCCATCACCTGCATTAACCACCCTTGCATCAATTCTTTCCGACAAAAATTTAGCTGCTCCAGGATTAGGATGTCTCATGACAACCATATCCACCTTCATGGCCAAAATGTTATTTACCGTGTCGATTAATGTCTCCCCCTTTTTTACCGAGGAACTTGAAGCAGAAAAATTAATCACATCCGCTGACAATCGTTTCTCAGCTAACTCAAAGGATAATCGAGTTCGAGTAGAATTTTCAAAAAAGAGGTTGGCAATGGTAATATCCCTTAAAGAAGGTACCTTTTTAATGGGACGATTAATCACCTGTTTGAAACTATCGGCTGTTTTGAAGATAAGTTCAATATCCTGCCGACTCAAATCTTTAATTCCAATCAGATGTTCAACGCTTAAATTATCCATTCTTTTCTTCTTCAGTGGTTTCTAATAATATCACTTGATCCTCTCCCTCTATTTCTTTCCATTCAACCGAAACTCTTTGAGAAGATAATGTGTCTACTAACTTTCCGGTATAATCTGGTTGAATTGGTAGGTGTCTTTCAAATCTCCTATCAATAAAAGCTAATAGTTCAACTTTTTGTGGACGTCCAAAAGCCAACAATGCATCCAGTCCCGAACGAATTGTTCGCCCCGAGAATAATACATCATCAATCAAAACTACTTTTTTACCTTCTATGATAAAATCGATGTTGGTAACGGATGGAATGATTGGACGCTCTCTTCGTCGAAAATCGTCTCGATAAAATGTTATGTCCAATTGTCCGCAGGTTAATTCCTGACCAAGATTGTGTTCGAGAATAGACTTTAAACGCTCCAAAACGTGAATTCCTCTTGGTTGCAGACCAATTAGAACAGTATTTTCGAAAGAAGAATGATTTTCTTTTAGCTCACTGGCTAAACGCTTAAGAGTAATCTCAAAATGTTTGCTATTTAGGATTGTCCTTTTGTTCATTAGAGATCGGTTGGGCAAATGTAATGGATTTCGTTTAATATGAGATTTGTTGATTGACTTAATTTGTCTGTTTTGTTAACAGGCTTTAAACAAAATTGAGTATAAATCGCTGACTTAAAAGTGATGTTTAAATCATTTCCTCGCAAAATATTTTTGCAAAATTGATCATTTAAGCCTCACTAAAATTTTAATGATCGTTTAAGTCGATTTTTTCGAACGTTTTAAGGCAAAAATTGCTTAATTATTTTCTCTTCCTAAATTTTCCGGTTTAATTTTTTTAGGTGTTTTTTTGACAAAATCGAGACAAAAAACAGTTAATCTAAAATTAAAACACATTAATCGATAAAAAACAAACATTTAACGACACATTTTTTTAGGTAAATCAATGTAAAATCCACTTTCAGCTACTTTATTTTCACTTTTCGGCTCTTTCTGAGTAGTATCTTAATCACCCTCAAAAGGCGATTCTAAACTATTAAACATGGATCAAATCACACTGCAAAAGCAACGAGTTAACCAACTGAAAAACAAAATATTAAAACTTAAGACCTTGATTTTACACAGCGCTAAACAACTTAAAATCCCTCAATTAATTTTCAATTTTTTAGGATTAAATTAAATCTAAACACCACCTAAACTGTTTAGATTTTTCCTAAATCCGTTTAATCGGTCATATTACCGTTTAATCAAAAATTAACATACTTTAAATTATTCTGGACAACAAAGGAGAAAATCTCACGTATATTAGAGCAAGGGTTATACAATGAAACAGTCAAGTTTCATACAAATATGAGTCCCGATTTTGAGCGTTGTTTCTTTTCATAGGGTTTAAATTGGTTAACACACATATGGTATCTGCTACCATATTTATGACGTTCAAAATCGGGGTCACTCATATTTTAAAAAGAGTGACCTTTTTTTATTCCCAGAAATTTTTCAGAAAGTAATTTAGTTGCCCCCCGATTGTTTGGCTTTATAGTTCATTTGCTGCAAAAGCTCGAGTACTTTTTTGAGGTTATTTCCTTGAATGATAATCTCACCGTCTTTTACAGTACCACCGGTTCCACATTTTTGCTTGATTGTTTTCCCCAACTCTTTTAGATCATCTTCAGTTCCAACAAAACCTGTAACAAGCGTTACTTCTTTTCCTTTTCGCTGTTTACGATCAATTAACACTCTCAAATCCTGCTGCTGAGGAGGCAAGGTTTCCTCTTCAAATTCCTCTTCGTGATCAAATTCAAAATTTGGATTCGTTGAATAAACAACATCAATTCTTTTCTTCTTGTTCTTCCCCATAGCACAAACTTAACGCATTATTTTCTTAGTAAAGGCGACATTGTCCGAGATCATTTCGGTTGGTAATAGTCCATAAGCCTCCCTTATCTCCTTTTGTGTCTTAATTCCAAAAATACAAAAGGGAATTTGAAGATCCCTTAGCAAATTAGCCTGTTCATTATTTATCCAATCTAAACGAACCGTTAATTTGTCGATATTATCTGCCTGGTATTGCTCTATTCCAACTTCGATATTTTCAGTTTCAAAAGACTTTAGAAAGACATCACCATCTATCCATGATAAAACCGAAAGGCTTTTTGAATTCACTGTAATTGGGGGCAAAGGGTGATTTTCTAAAAATTCCTCAACCTCTTCAAATCCTTTATTGACCCATTCTTCACTTATAGATCCTATACCACATTCAGCAACCGTTTTTAAATCGAGAAATAAAGATCGATTACGCTCTGATGACAAATGCAAAGCTTCGGTTAAAGTTATTATCTCGTAACGATCAGCATAATTGAGTTCTTTAAGTTCTGCCAGTGTATATTGCTCAACACACCCTACACCATCCGTTTCTAACTCAAGACCAGAATCGTGAAAAAGTACCATGGAACTGTCTTTGGTCAGTCGTACATCCACCTCAACTCCATCCGCATTTAAAACGTCAAACGCATAACTGATAGATTCGGCTGAATTAGGGGGATAGATATAGCGTCCTTTGGAAATACCTCCTCCTGCATGGCCATACACCTCTGCAGCATGCTTCTTCTCTCCTTTGGTGCAGGCACCGCTAATCAGAAGAACCAAAATAATATGTAAGCCTAACCGCCAGTCCATAGTTTAAATAATGATAATCCGTTGGATTTTCCAACTCTCCATAAACAACATTGTTCGTTAATCCTATTCCTGGCTCCAAAGCAAAATGCAGCTTAGGAATAATTGCAACTGCGATACCCAAATGTGCCATGTGATCAAATAATAATAAATTACCGGATGATTTGTTTTCAAAAAAAATGGAACTACTCCATCCCACTTTACCAAACAATCGCTCTTTAAAAGAAAACAACTGAAAATCGTAGCCTAATAATAAGCCCGGATATCTACGCTCAAAAACCTGATCTTGCGTATAGAATTTTAAACCAGCTGTGAACTCATGTTTCTTAATAACACGTTGATATGATGGCGCAACAAATAGACCAATCCGATTAAGTCCCATTTTTACCGTTAAAGCGTTTTGCTGGCTATAAGAAGTTAATACCAGCATTAAAAACCCTACTAACAAAAGGTGTTTCATGGTACTATTTGATGATGATAACCTCAACCGAATCTTGCTTATAAGCAGCCTTTTCTTTCAACTCGTAGACAAATCGGTCTGCAATTCGTTTTTTAAGGTCATTTTGCTTTTGAACTGAAACGGTTGGATCAAACTGCAGACTTAAAGCATAGGTTGTATCAATGGCTGATGATCCGGAAACCGAAAACCGCTTATCAATACTCACATTAGCAAGTTCAGGATATTCAATGTAAAAACCACGCAAGACATAATCCATTTCTAAACCTCTTCCATTAGACTTTTTTTCGTCCTTTAAATTTTGTACTTCCTCCAAGAGGCTATAATACTGCTGATCTTTTCTTGAAATTAACTCGGCGAGTGTGTTGACTCCCTTATTTCTGTTATCCAATCCCAACAGTCGTTCATCCAATAAAGATTCAAAATCACGATCTTGTTTTACTTTAATCTCAGCATATTCGATTTCATAGTTCTCCAATTGGCTTTTCCAAACCATTTGTTGTGAAGAGTCTGCATAAAAATTCTGAATTGCCAAATGAATTTTTGAATCCTTTCCATCATATTCATAGGTAGGATCAACGATCATATTTGGATCAGTCTTTTGAATAATTTCTGCAACAAACAATTCTGCCTTGGATTCAAAAATGGAACGTTGAGCCATTTTGTAAAATAAATACCCTGACGGTGCAACAATAACTACCATAAAGATGATAATGTAGTTTTGTGCTTTTCGTTCAATTTTTGGCGTAACGTATTCTTTCTTTGGAAAGCGGATATATCGTATAAAAAGAATGGTTGACAATGCAATAAGTAAAGAGTTGAGCAAGAACAAATAAGAAGCCCCAACAAAATAAGTCCATTCACCATGAGCAATTCCAAAACCAGCGGTACATAGTGGAGGCATTAATGCTGTAGCAATTGCCACCCCTGGAATTACTGTATCATTTTTTCCTTTTGCTGCTGCAATAACTCCGGCTAAACCACCAAAAAAGGCAATCACCACATCCATAAAAGTTGGTGAAGTTCTTCCCAATAATTCAGAATTCAATCCATTTAAAGGAGAAGCCCAAAAGTAAAGTGTTGCTACCACAATACTAATTCCAACTGTCACTCCAAAGTTCTTGACGGATGACACCAACATTTGAAAATCGTTCATGGCAACTCCAAAACCAATTCCTCTAATTGGTCCCATTAATGGAGAAATTAACATGGCCCCAACAATGACAGCAGTAGAACCTAAGTTCAAACCAACCGAAGCAACAATGATGGAACAAATTAAAATCCAGACATTATATCCTTTAAACTCTATTCCGCCCTGAATTTCATTCACGACAGAATCAACATCGTAAGTATCCTTACGCAAAGACAAAATGGTTCTCAAAAATCCCCACATTCCATTAATAATCTCTCCCGGGTTTCGTTCAACACGGATTTTAGTAGGGTCACCTTCTCTCCCAAAAGAGATAGGTCCCTTCTTTGATTTATCAAAGGTAGATTGGTCTTTGTTGGACTGTTCGTCCTTTTTATTCTCCTGATTTTGATCCTCCATAATAAACTGAAGACGAGTTTGTCATTGCAACAAATCTATCAATTTCTGGACTTCTTTCTGATTCTTTTTACTGTGAAAGGTTTTTTTTTTTTTTTTTTTCTCACGCTGAGTCAAATGCCAACTCAATGATATTTTTTCATTTGGATCTTCTCGCAAGACAAAAGAAACAACGTCAATAGGAACATTTTCGCAAGCACCGTTTTCGATTAACTCCTGCGCATCAAATTCCTGTGCATGATGATAATTCCCATAAAAATTCATGACTGGTTCAAATATGTGATCCATCAAAGTAGGATCATGATGATCAGTTATATCATAGTCTTTACTAATGTCCCGAATTTGAAGAATGATGATTCCGGAAGTTTTTTCTTCCAACCAGCTCTCCGCTGCAGCGATATACCGAAGGGTAGTTTTTGTTCCATAATTATCCCGAATTCCAGCATCCATCAACTGAATTTTGGGAGAGGTAGGCATACTTACCATTGGCAATACGTAAGGGAATGTTGAATTAGCTCGCAAGACAGAAGAATATTGCGTGTTTAACGGATTGTTGTTCTCAAACAAACGAATAAACTCTACATTTTCGGGCCCAACATCTTTTCCGGTATATTGCGTTCCATTCAAATAACTCATAGGTTGAGTGGCAATAATCATTCTACGACCATCATTAATAATAGTGGGAGAAAAAATCATCAGTGGAATTTTAGCAGAAAATTCTTCGTCCGCATAATCCCCCAACTTATCACTCATGATTTGATCGGTATTTTTATTCAACTGCTGTTCAAAAGCAAACCCTCTATCTCTCACATAAGTTTCTCCATCAATGGTAACTCGTTTATATCTAAAAAACATATCATGACAGGCCAGGTTAAAACAAACCGAATTAAGTAAATCTTTAGAAATATTGTTGAGGTACTTATCATCGTTCTCCTGACTAAACTGAGGATTTGTACGATAAAGATCACGGTAGTAAGAAGCTCCTATCATACCTCCTGAGGCTCCGGTAATCATTTGAACGTTTGGAAAAAATTGTCCTTTTAAGCGTTGATCTAATTCTTCAAAAACATGAAAGGTCCACATTGCCGAACGCAATCCACCACCCGAGCAATTGACAATAAGCAAACGAGGTTTATTGGTACCTTGAATTAGAGATGCTTTTTTATGCCAGTTTTCCAACATTAGTTGCTGGTGTTGCAAATCCGCAAGGAGGTCATTTTCGGCATATTGAATACTTTGCAGATTAGCTAAATTGTATTCTACCTTGTTTTCATAATCCAAACCATACATTTTGTTTTCGGGTTGAATGGATTCAAACTGGGTGGATAAAAAGTTAACTCCCAAAAACATCCCAATTAATACTGTCACAGCCCAACCTTTAAACCAAGAGGTTAAAATGGTAATGAGCATAAGGGCAACAGTACTCAATAAAATATAGCTAGCACCGGATGGAATTTGAAAAACAGGATAGTTTTGAAAGATTCCCAACATTAAAAAAGATCCCAACATAGCTATCTCAAAGATGGAAGCGTTGAGGTGGTTTTGCTGAAAAATTTCTTTGGTTAGTTTTCGATCATAATGTCTTGCTTCACGCGCCAACTTAACTCCTCTTAAAGATGAAAAGTAATAGGATGGCTGATAGATTTTTGTCAATGGAGATTCAAACCAATAGTTTTTCTTAGAAAAAAGTGTGCCTACCAAAGCGTACCAGCCCCTTCGTTTACTCCTGGTTTGGAAATTGAGAATATCGAAATTGGTTTTGAAGAAATAAAAAACTGAAAGAATAATAAAAAGGATAATTCCTCCTGTTAAGGATAAAATCTGTATCGCAATTTCTCCTGCTGATCGTAATTCTTCTTCGGATTGGACATCTATTATATTATAAAGTAAGATCCCATAAAAAAGAACAGGGATAACCGAATTGTTAATACAGAATTTATAAAATGGTCGAGACAGTGTTGCCAAAAAAGGAAAAGATGGTCCCATGATGACATAACTGTATAGATGGTAGGCCATGAAGAATCCACCAATGGAAAAACCAAGAATAAAAAAGGATAAACTTCCTACTTCACCTAAATACTCTGGTGACAAAAAGAGGTAAGGAAAACCAAATTTAGAAGCCAGGGTTTGTGTTACAAAACCAAAAAGAAGTAACCAAAGCACTAATAGCAAATGACTTTTCTTGATGTGCAAGAAAAGCAATTGTATCGGAAAAAAACGCAATCCGGTACCTATTAGTTCGCCTAATCGTTTCATTTGTCCTTTAATAATTAGGGGCAATTTGTTTGCTTGTGGGAAGTTGGAGATTTTTTTTGTGCCTCTTATTATAAGATACGAAAATTGAGTTCAAAAGGCAAGTCAAACGATTAAAGTATGTCAATTTTTATTTCAACTGCTAATCTAACCATTTTAAAGGTCCTCCACACTCAACATCAAAACGGTAACGGTATTCTGAACCGTAATAGTTAATCAAAGAATCTTCAAAGGATTTCCAGTCGTTTTTTTCAGCTTCACAAGTGTATTTAATAAATACAATGCTGGTATCATAAACGATGTAATGCAATGGTGGAGTTTTAAGCGCCTCCATATCTTCATAAATACGAACAGGTTCAGATTCTCCATTTTCTGAAACATCATCCAAGAAATTGTAAAAAGCGTTATTGGTTTTAGCCGAATCTGAAAAGGTATAATGGTAAAACCAGGCACGAGGAGTTACATCAAGGTTGTCTCCATAAGGAACTGTTTCTTTTCCTTCAAAAACAATTTTTTCCCTAGTAGAAAAACTGAAGCGATCCATTTGACTGTACTCATCATGAGAAGTAGTATCATATTGGCTGGATTGTGAATGAACAAAATATCCCAACTCACTATCTTCAATTACCGTATCATCAGTTCCCGCCGACACACTATCTATTGTTTCTTCTCCAACACCTCCCATTAAATCTTCCATGGCAATCACTTCCTGCTCTTGTTGTTCACCTGAACAAGCGATAAAAAGGAATACGACAGATAATACTGCTAGATGTTTCATTTTATTGACAATCTTTAGATAATTCAACCGCTTCTTCAAAGGACATTTCTTCCGAATCTTCGGCTTGTGGATATTTGGCCATCACATGCTCCATGTAACAATTACAATAGCTTTTATCATCTACCTGCTCCCTACACTCATCCATAAAAGCATCCTTTTCTTCTTCGGACCATGGGCTTTGTTCGCAAGCCATAAATCCTCCGGCTAAAAATATTATTACAGCTACTTTTTTCATGCATTCATTTCTTTGGGCACATGATTTCTTAAATGCTCGATATCCTCATCTGTTAAATCGAGATGCGTTGTTAAACGAATTCGCTTTTTCCCAAAAGGAACACATAAAATATCTTTTTTAGCCAATTGCTCAACCACCTTATATTCATCCAAACCATCCTGTAATAAAACCACCACAATGTTGGTTTGAACAGGTAAAACTTCTTTTACCCAATTTTGTTCTTTCAAAATTTCAGCTGTTTGGCTGGCTCTTCGATGATCATCTTTTAAACGATCAAGGTGATTTTTTAGTGCATAAGTTCCGCCCGAAGCGATAATTCCCGCCTGACGCATAGCGCCACCAAATACTTTTCGTACCCGACGGGCCTTTTGAATAAAATCCGCCGGACCTAACAAAAGAGAACCAACTGGCGCACCCAAACCTTTGGATAAACAAACCGAAATGGTATCGAAATAAGCGCCATATTCTTTTGGAGTAAGACCATTAATGGCCAAAGCGTTGAAAACTCTAGCTCCGTCCAAATGAAACTTTAAATTGTGTTGTTTACAAATTTCAGAGATCCGTTGAATGTCATTTACATCATACACCATTCCACCTCCCCGATTAGAAGTGTCTTCAATACTTACCATAGTCGTAATGGGATGGTGTTGGTCATCGGGATTAATTTCAGCTGCAATCTCATCGGGGTTAATACGACCGTAGTTTCCTCTTAAAAAACGAACTGACACTCCAGAATTATAGGCAATTCCACCTCCTTCATAACGATAAATATGTGCCTCTTCATGGCAAATAATTTCATCTCCTGGTTGGGTATGAACCTTAATGGCTATTTGATTAGTTTGGGTTCCGGAAGAACAAAAAACAGCTGCTTCTTTTCCAAACATCTCTGCTCCTAAAGCCTCCAACTCATTCACGGACGGATCGTCTCCCCAAATATCATCCCCCAAAGGAGCATTAAACATAAACTCCTTCATTTTAGGAGTTGGTTGTGTTACAGTATCACTTCTAAAATCGGCCATTAAGTGAATTTAATAATTTATGCTATACGGACTCCTATCAAACAAACATCATCCACTTGTTCGAAATCAGCTTTCCAATCATTAAAGGTCGTTATAATTTTTTCCCTTTGTTCCTCCATGCTCAAATTTTGAATACTCAACAAAAGACTTCGCATTGCTTTTGCTTTAAACTTTTTCCCATTCTCTCCTCCAAATTGATCCACATATCCATCTGAAAAAATATAAATTGTATCTCCTTTTAATAAATCAATTTTATGCGTGGTAAAATTGGTTCGTTTATGGAATTTTCCCACGGGTTGCTTATCGGCTTTTATTTCAATTATTTCCTCTCCTCGTACAATCCACAATGGGTTATTTGCTCCAGCATATTCAACTGAACTCTCATTCAATTTGCAAAGAGCAATATCCATCCCATCTTTTACCTCCTCTTCTGATTTCTCGAATTGTTCCAATACCAAATCGGTTGTTTTATCCAGAATTGCTCCAGGGCTTGTTAAATTAAATTCCCTAACCGCCCTGTTCATTGCATTATGACAAACTACCGAAACCATTGCTCCAGGAACACCATGCCCTGTACAATCTGCTACAGCATAGATTGTTGAATCACCAATTCGATCCATCCAATAAAAATCTCCGGCAACAATGTCTTTAGGTAAATAGACAATCAACGAATTATTCAAGTACTCTCTTACTAAGCGAGAAGGAGGTAGAATGGCAGTTTGAATTCGTTTCGCATACTCAATTGAAGCGGTAATTTCAGCATTCTTTTCTTCGAGTATTTCGTTTTGGTTTTCGATGAGTGCGTTCTTTTCCTTAATCTTCTTATTGTCTCTGGATTTAAATACCAAACTAATCGCAACCCAAATTAAAAGGAGAAAGGCCAATATTCCTCCCAAGGTTAAATAAAATACTTTTGACTCTTCTCCCTCTCTTTTTAATGATTCAATATTCTTTTCTCTGTTCAGTGCCTGAATCTCAAGTTCTTTTTTCTCGGATTCGTACTTTTCCGTCATTTCTCTAATTTGAGACAGATTATCTATATTGTAAACACTGTCTTTAACATGAATTAACTCTTCATAAAATTCAGTAGCTTTTTGATAATCCCCTTCCTTTTGATAAACATTGGCAGCAGTTGCCAACAAAAAGGTCATTTCACGGGTATAAATATTTTCTCCAGTAATTTCAAGAGCTCTATCCACAGCATGAACGGCCTTCTTATTTTCTCCAATTCGGACATAAAGGTTAGCCAGATTTTGCCACCAAACTTTCGCATTTTTGTTAAGTGGATCATTTTCTTCATATAGACCTACTGCTTTCTCCAGATATTCTTTTGCTTTTAAATCCTCTCCTTTTTGTTGGTATGCTAAGCCCAAATTTCCGTAAATACTTGGATCCATTCGACCGGTGAGCTCCATGATTTCTTTTGCCTTTTGTCCATAAAAAAGAGCTGAATCGTTTTGGTTTGTATTCAATTTACAGAGTCCCAGATTTTGAAGGCAAATTTGCATACCTGGATAAAAGTCATACAATTCAAAGGTTCTATAGCTGGATCGAAAATAAGGTTCCGCCTGCTCAGGATTTTTTAGATTTCGATAAATGATTCCGATGTTCCCTTCACACTTTGCAATCCCCAAAGTATCTTGTGCCAATTTGTACTCCTCAATGGCGGCCATATAATAATCAATAGATTCTTCGTACAGGCCTTTTTCATCGCAGAGAATTCCTTTAATTTTCAATGCCATCCCCGCCTCGTTGTACCATTGATTGTTTTTTGAAATGGTATAAGAATGATTCGCTATCTCTTCGGTCAAATCATAATCGTAGTATTTTGCCTGCCACGCCAGATCATTCAGTCCCTGAGCTTTTTCTTCGGAATTTGTTAAGGTTTTTAAACTATCAAATTGATTCTGTAATTCGTCAAGTTGACTCCATACAACAGTAAAAGCTAGACTAAAAATGAATGTTAATATGATCTTGCCAGAAGTCACAATTTTCGTAAGACCATGATTCCATCTCTAACTGGAAATAATACATTCTCCACTCGTGGATCATCATGCACCTTTTTATGAAAAGCAATAATTGCATTAGTGGACTTGTCATTCGGTTTAACCTCTTGAATTACCTTTCCACTCCACAATACATTATCGGCCAAAATAAAACCTCCCGGTCGCACCTTATCAATTACTTGATCAAAATAATTAGAATAGTTTTCTTTATCAGCATCAATAAACACCATATCTATTCCATCCTCCAAATCATCAATGATATCTAGAGCCTGACCATATAGTATCTCTATATTATCAGCAAAGCCAGATTTTCCGATAAATTCTTCATGCATGGATTTTAGCTCTTCATTGTTATCAATGGTAATGAGCTTTCCACCATCTTTTAAGCCTTCAGCCAAGCATAAAGCGGAATAACCAGTATAGGTTCCTATTTCCAAAATATATTTAGGTTGAACCATATGAGACAACATACTTAACATTCTTCCTTGTACGTGTCCTGAAAGCATTCGTGGCATCAACACCTTTAAATGTGTGTCACGATTAAGTTGGTTCAACAATTCACTTTCGTCAATGGTATGTTTCTGGATATACTCATCCAGCTTGGGATCTAAAAATTCCATGTAATAGGCTTTAGGGTAAAGTTAGAAACTTAAACGGAAAATCTGGCTTTGTTTTTTATTGTCAGTTAATCTTCACAAAGACCAGGCTTTTTACAACATTTTGGTAGGTTGTTATACGCCTCTTTATTTGGTTCAACATCCCCCGCTTTATAACCAATATCTGAAACTAACTTTTTGATTTTTGCCTCATCCAACACTTTGGTTTTGTATTTCACGGTAAGTACTTTGGTTTCCAAATCCAACTCAGAATAAACAATTCCCTTAGTGTAATTAAGTTCTTTCTCAATTCGCTTCTTACATGAACCACAAATAGCTGAGGTTTCAAAACTGACTGTATTGACCTTTTTTGCTTTTGTCTCTTGTGCGTTTGCATTGGTAAACAAAAACAACAACATCATTAATCCAACTATATTTTTCATTTTTCTATTATAAGTTTTTTGGTTTCTTTTCTTCTTTCTGATCTATTTCAAAGTGCAATCCTCCATAGATGTTAAATCCACTAATGGGTGCCCATATTTGTGTAGCATCAAAATACGATCCAAAAGGATCATCTGCTGCAATGATCGCATTTTTTTGAATAACATTCAACAAATTCTCTCCTCCTAAATACACACTAAAGCGTTTAAAGTTATGCGTTAACTGGCTATTTAGCAACCAATACGTTTCTGACTCTAAGGCTCGTTGATGTTCTTCAGGATTCCCTTCTAGAGATGGAAGACGTTTTTTCCCAACAAAGTTTCCGGTTACATCAAACATCCACTTTTTGTTTCGAGTGGTATAACCTGCATTCAGTAGAGTTCTAAATTTAGGAACAAATGTCCGGCTACGTTGTTCTCCATTAAATTCGGCCTGTACATCATAATACTTAAAAGCAGCTCTCAACTCCAAACCTTTAGTTGGCTTAATGGAGATCTCAGCCTGAGCACTGTGAGCAAAAGCAGTGGCGGTTGAATTATGGATGTGTAATTCATGTGGTCCATAATCCATGTCAACCATAAAGGCATTTAAAAAGTGAGTATAGAAATAATCTACTGTAATGGAAGAAACTTCGTTAAATGTCAAGAACTTTTGTGTGTAAGTAACTCCAGAGCTAATTACATCTTCCGGTTGGATATTTGGATCAACAACCCATAAACGGTTGCTCGCCATAAACCCATTAAAATCAGCATACGGATTTGGAACTCTCAACCCTCGCCCTGTACTTAAACGTAGTGCACTTTTTTTAGTAATGTTCCATTTTGCATGTAGCCGAGGAGCAACCAATGGTCCAAACAAATTATGATAATCACCTCTCAAGCCTGCCACAACAATAAAGTTATCGTTCCTATTAAAAGTATACTCAAAGAAGGCTCCTGGAACAATCTCCGTTTTCAGGAAATTATTTCCATTGTAAGTTTGATCATAATCATCAATTATAAAACTTGCTCCCGTTTTATAAGAGTGATTGGTATTTCCTAAAATGTCACTATAAATGGCATTTAAATAAGCCTTTTTCTGAGTTCCTTCATATGTAGTTAACCCATAAGTATTAAGCATGTGATGATATTTTAATTGACTCACAATTCCAATACTTGCCTTTGGTCGTTTGTTTAAAAAGATTCCGGTTTTACCAAACAGTTCTACGTGCTCCGCTTTGAAGCTGGCTCCCCAGCTAGGAATGGTAACATCGTTCCCATTTGATCCCAGCTGCCCTCCTAATTTATCTGAGAAAGTAGCTTTGATTCCAAATTTTGCTTCGGAGTCCTTACCATTAAAAGACCAACGGTGCATTAAAGCTGCTATGGTACCTATTGGATTATCTCTGAATCCATCATTGTTAACATCAGTTTCAAATTGCTGATGCGACAGATGAAGAAAACTCATGGTACTCCATTTTTTGTTGATGATTTGAGCGGCATGAAAATTCACTTCTCCCCGAGAGAATCTATTACCATAAAGGTTGAGGTAAAAACGTGGCCCCTGAGTCGGCTTTATCAATTCCAAATTTATGAGCCCGGCCATGGATTCATAGCCGTTTACAACCGATCCGGTTCCTTTTGTGATTTGGATGGATTGAATCCAGGTTCCAGGTGTAAAACTCAAACCAAAAGAAGTGGAGAGTCCTCTAACCAATGGAATATTTTCCCATTGTAATTGAGTATAAACGCCATCCAATCCCAGCATGTGGAGTTTCTTTGCTCCCGATACGGCATCAGTGATATTTACATCAACCGAAGCATTGGTTTCAAACGACTCCGACAAATTACAACAAGCTGCCTTTCGTAGTTCATCCTGTCCTATTTTTTCGACATGAAAAGGATCACGTAAGTCGATATGCTTATTGGTATTTTCGGCTAAAACAACTACACCATCCAATACTCGCCCTTCTTTAAGATTAAAGGTATAATCGATCGAGGGATCTTCAACTTGATAGGCAATTAGCTCGTAACCTGTGAATTTGATAAAAAGTGTATCAGGCAAAACATCTGCCATGATTTCAAATGTTCCATCATTTTTACTGATGCCCATTTGTGGATTTTGAGCCCATTTAATTTTGGCTCCGGGAACAGCTTGCTCTTCCCCATTTTCATTTATTGTGACAATTTTCCCCTTGACCAGCTGTTTTTCTTTATCCTGACTTTGAGCCATGACCGGCAACAGATGTAAGAGGAGAATTAAAAATAGTTTATTCATGTTTTAATTTTAATTCGATACTTGAGCAATGCTCAAACAATTTCTTTCCGGTTTAAAAGATTGGAAAGGGTATCAAATTAAAAAGGACTGATGCAGAATTTGCAGATCTACATCTGGCAATGGATCATCGTAATCAACAAAGTTAAACTGTGCTGGAAGCTCTTGCTGGAAAAGGTGATAATCAAAAAGCTGGGCTACAACAATAATCAATGTTAATTGGCTATTGAGTGATGTAAAATCAGAAGTGGTATGATTTGCCAAATTTTGAGTTGAACAACAGTCCATCGGTTCAAGCTTTTCCTGCACCTTTAATTCTGCTGATTCTGTTTTATGACAACAAGCTTCTTTTTGCTTTTTTTGATGTTGATGACAAGAAGTTTTTTTCTCCTTTTTTATGCTATGCTTACTTGGGCATCCTAACTCACAGTCTGTTTGACCGAAAAGAGAAATATCCGTTAAAACTCCTTTACAATAATGCACCTCTGCACTTAATCCAACAATGGACGTGCAGAAAACGAAAAGCAGAAATATGGCTTTTAAGCGCATCATGATAGACCAAATTTAGATAAAAAAGTACTCCAAGTCCACCTTTTAGGAGCAAATTAACAGCTTCTTAACGATCTTATTCTTGAATTCCCAACTACTTTTTCGGTTCTTTCCTCACCAGTTTTAACAGGCCAAAGGATAGAACAAACATGATGATTCCCATAGCCGTTGCAAAGATAAAAGCACCGATGATGTACTGTTTTAAATTCAGGTACATATGCTCCAATGTTAGATCCGAATTCCAATTAAGTGCTATACTATCATTCAATACAATTCCACCACACCAATAGCTCATAAACAGTAAAACTGGAATCATTGGTGGAATGGAAATATTGGAGGCGACTAAAGTAATGATGGTGTTGAGTCGCATTAGCTTAGCCAAAGCTGCACCAATCAGCATTTGAAATCCCCAAATTGGAATAATTCCCATAAAGATCCCAAAGCCAACAGCTGCTGCCTTTTTAAGATTTGATTCATCTTTATTGTTCAATTCTTCCTTGAACATTGTCCATAAACCCTTTTTCCAAATTTTTCGGATGAGTCGGACATGTAAATGCCATAGTAGCATTAACGTTACCAAATAGGTATTCAATATACTAATTCGAGTAAAGTCCCAAAAAGGTCTGAAGTGAGAAACTCTCTCATCAGGATCATACAAAACCCTTACAGGAATAGCTTTAAAAGGTACAAATCGCCAAGCCATTTTTACAATCACCTCAATTTCAAATTCAAACTTATTGGTGAAGTATTTCTTTTTGGCGATCTCTTCCAAAGGGTACAAACGATATCCCGTTTGCGTATCTGGCATTTTAATTCCAGTCTCTACATAAAACCAAAAGTTGGAGAACTTATTTCCAAACGAACTTTTCCCTGGAACTCCTTCCTGGTCCATATTTCGAGCTCCCATAATTAAAGCTCCTGGATTGGCTTTACTACACTCCAAAAAGTCGGGAAGATTTTCAGGGAAATGCTGTCCATCAGAATCAATGGTAATAGCATAACGAAAGCCCATTTCAATGGCCTTTTTAAATCCGTTCCGCAAAGCTCTTCCTTTACCCTGATTTTGAGGATGAACCACAATTGTAGTCACATCTTCATATTTTTTTATGATTTCAGGAGTAGAATCTGTTGCACCGTCATTGACAATAATAACGTCCGTACAATATTCCAAAACCCCTTTTATGACTCGTTCAACTGTTTTTTCGTTGTTGTAAGTCGGGATAATGACGCAGCATTTGTGTGCTGCAAATTCGTTTTGAATTTCTTTATTCAAAGGTGGCTGAAATTTTAAAGTAGGTATCCTCTCCTATTTTGGCTTCTGCCTTTACTTTAATTTCTTCTTCTCTATCAACATCCAAAATTAAATCAACGCTTGATGCCTCCTCGGGCAACATCATATTGAGAAATTTAATGTTTCTGGCCGCTTTCATTTTTAGTTTTGTTTGCCATTCATCCTCAATAATGTTTTTTACCATTTCGGTTAACATTACTCCAGGTGCAATAGCTTTTTCTGGAAAGTGCCCTTGATAAACAGGATGGTCTGCATTCAGAGAAAGATTGATGTTCCAGTTATTTCCTGTAATTTCTTTGGTGTTAATGGTATAAAATGCGTCCATTTTATCTTTTTTATTTTCGGCTAAATTAATGCTTAAAGTTCAAACAATTGTTGATCGATCTCTTTATTAAAGATTGGATCTAAAAATTCAATTCGGGTATAGTCTCCGTTTGACTCACTTAGGGTCACAAACTCCATTCGATAAGTTTCTCGATTAAAATTCATTTTTACCTGAGAGAACATTTTTTTGAGACGTTTTGCCTTTGGAACCATCTTTACAATCCAATGTGTGTCGTTCTCAAACAATTCCGTGTCAAACTGATCCGAATTCAACAAATTCCCGGTCATAGAACCCATCATGATTTCTTTGAGTCCTTTCATGTATTTGTTATCTCCCAGTTTGTGTTCTTTAATTTCTCCGTCCTCTTTAATCTTTAAGACCTCATCCTTAATGACCATTAAATAAGGTTTGGGAGATGTTTGTTCCCATCTCATTTTTTCATTTTCAAAGTAAAGTTTCCCTTCTGACTTAAGTGGTTCTTTTGAAAAGGAGAGGTATTTGTTTTGGACAAAGGAACACTGAATACTGGTTGTATTCTCTGAAACTTCATCGAATTTTTTAATGAAAGCGTCCTTGTCCTTAATAGGAACTTCTTCTCCTTGAGCGGCGAATAAAAATAGGCCTATGTATAAAAGTAATTTCATTTTAATTTGTTTGTGCTATATCATCCAGATTAACAATTTTTATACCCTTTTCTTTACAATTGATAATCAACTGATCTAAAGCCACAACAGTTTGCGGGCAGCTGTCATGCATAAGGATGATATGTCCTTTTTTATTGAGTCGAGGTTTTACTTTGGCAATTAGTTTTTCAGCATCTTTTACAACCGTATCAAAAGTTCGGATAGTCCAACCAACAGAGATCATTTTAGTTTTAGCGATCGCTCTGGCAATTTTGGGATTAGTAATTCCAAATGGTGGACGATAAAACTGTGGTTGAATTCCGCTTACCTCCTTAATGATTTGATTCGTTTGTTCGATTTCCTCAATTACTTTGGAGGTAGATGACCAACCAATACTATTCTCATGTGAAAAAGAATGATTACCAATGATATGTCCCTCTGCCATAATTTCTTTGAGTATATTTTGATTCTCCTTACAATTCTTTCCAATCAAAAAGAAGGTTGCCTTAACTTCATGTTTATTTAAAACTGCCAAAACATCACGGGTGTTTTCAACTGGACCGTCATCAAAAGTAAAACAGATTTTTCCTTCACCTACCCGGTTAATGGAATTCATGAAGTAATTCCATTTAATAGTAGTAACACCTACCGTTAAGGCAATAACATAGAGAAGAGTTAAAATAAGAAGGGTTGTAATAAGCAAACTACGATCTTCGAGGAACAATGTCGAAGCGACAATTCCGCTCAGTAAGATCAATATGGATATTCTAAACTTCAAGCTTTTTGAACATAAGTCATTCCAAGTACTTTGTCGTCAAAATTGTTGACTACCAAAATTGTTTTATAGTCTGTATCTCCAGCTAAATATTCAGCAGCCATCTGTAAACCATATGCCGAATTGGTCATGTAAATTCCGGAGTGAGCTGAATAGTCTATTACTTCCGTCTCCGAATTTCCTCTTAGTTTGAGTTGCGAACCAATAAACGAATGACCAAACAAAATCAAATCTACTTTTGGAAGCCCCGATTTTTTCAAAAAAGTATCTACCTCTTTCTCCAAATCATCCGACATCATTGGAAGATTCGTCACATAGGCTATTTCAGCAACAGCATTTTCCTTTTTACCACTGAGTCGGAAAAAACTTCCTCCCGCAACAACTGGTTCCGTATCAACCTCTGCCTTCTCACCCAAATCATCCATCAAAGGAATCACTTCATCAACCCCACCAACCAGAACATTTCCTTCTGTCTCCATTGAGATCATGATGGCATCTAAAAGTGCATTTTCAAATGAAATTCCTCTTTGTGTATAGGTGCTATTGTAGCAATTGTCCTTTAAAATCAAACCAATTTGCCCAGCAATAGTGTTATGAGTTGACTGTATGAAAGCTGTAGGAGCTAAAATCCCCTCTGTCTTCTTCACAAATTGTTCCATGAACTTCTCCGTATTAGCCAAACAGCCTAATCCGGTTCCTACAATAATTCCTTCTATCTCCTGTTCTTCTTTCACCGCCAAAGCCATTCCTACTCCCATCCTGATAATACTACTCATTCGTCTTATCAAAGCGGGTGGAATAATACTTTTATAGTCGGGATGTACAATATCCTCTTGAGTCTCTTCCTTTAAAGAAGCTAAAATTCCGTTCTCAAAAGAGTTTCGGTGCGAGATGGTTTTATATGCCTGAATGTACGCTCTCATGATGAAAAAACGAGTGAGGTGCTGTTTCCTCCAAATCCAAAAGAATTGGATAAAACATGGTTCACTTCCTGACTTTTAATTTCTGTTTGTGGAGCAAAATCCGTCTCTTTCATGGCATTTGAATAATTCAAATTTGGAAAGATGAGGTTTTCTCGAATGGCCAATACTGAAAACACAGCTTCTATTCCACCAGCTGCCGCTAAAGTATGACCTGTAAATGCTTTGGTTGAGCTAAAAGCTGGAATTTGATTTCCAAAAACGTTCTTAAAGGCAGTTGACTCTGAAAGATCGTTATTTGGAGTTGCCGTTCCATGTGCGTTGATGTAATCAATTTGATCTGCATCAATTCCGGCTTTCGCAATAGCTTTTGTAATAGCCAAAGTAGCACCCTTGCCATCTGGAGAGGATGCTGTTTGATGATAAGAATCGTTTGCATTAGCCCATCCCTTTACATAAGCCAAGGGTTGAGAATCACTCAACTTCATTGCTTTATCATTCTCCAACCTCAAAAAGCCTGCAGCTTCTCCTAAGTTCAATCCCTTTCGTGTATCATCAAATGGTTTACACCATTCAGTATCATAAATCATGAGCGAGTCAAAACCATTTAAGGTAAAATTGCTCAAGGCATCTCCCCCTCCAACTAAAGCTCTGTCTATAATTCCCATTTCAATCATTCTTGCCCCTAATAAAATGGCATTTGCTGCCGAAGAACAAGCTGTTGAGATGGTATAGCGAGAAGCATTTACTCCTAGTGCATCCAAAATCAAATCCGTTCCAGCCCCATTATCATGAGTAGAAAGGTTTTCAATCAAATCAAAGCTTTCGTTTTGCTGATAGTCAAAATAAAATTGCTCTGACAATTCCATTCCTCCTACCGAGGTAGCTGAAATAAAAGCTGTCCGAATCTCATCATGATTTTCCGAGTTTCCCCAGGCTTCTTTAGCCGCCCAGGCTGAAAGTAGTGCTGAACGAGGAAAAACAGTATTGGGTTCGATACCCAACTCCGCCTTTAACGCCTCATCTGACAATTTGATTTGCCCTCCTAAATAAGGTTTTCGGAGATGACGAATATTTTCGATTTTGGAAATAGGACTTTTTCCGGATTTCAAGGTCTCCAGACTTTCAGCCACAGTATTTCCTATGGCTGAAATAGTTCCTATGCCACAAATGGCTATCTGCATTTAATTAATTTCGATTGGCTTCAATATAATCGGCAATGCTTTGTACCGATTGAAATATTTCTCTTCCTTCTTCAGGATTAGCAATGGCGATTCCATAATTCTGATCCAACAATACGATAAGTTCTAATGCGTCGATAGAATCCAATCCTAAACCATCGCCAAAAAGTGGATCATCATTTCCGATATCTTCAGCTTTTACATCTTCCAAATTCAATTGTTCAATGATCTCTCCTTTTAGTTTTTCCAGCAATTCTTCCATTCCTATTTTGTGTTAAGTACTTTTTTCAGGTTTTCATCGGTCAGAGGCATACTTCCTTCTTCGTCTATAAGCGCGCAACTCAAGAAAACATTTTCGTCAAAATGCTCTATTTTAGCTGCAATAATCTTCTTCGCTTTACCGCTTAAAAGTAACGATTTAGAATAAGAAAGCAAGTTCTTGTTTGAGTCGAAATTATCAATAAAAAAAATGCTCTCTCCATACCATTTATTACGAATCGAGATTTCTCCTATTACTATGTTTGATAAGGTATAAACAAATACTGCAGGACTAGGTGATTTTTTATTGACTTCCAGCTGATGATTTACATCCGATTCCAAGCATCCATTTTCGGATTGGAAAACCATTGCAACTTCATCATCTTCACAATTCAACAAACCATGATTAGCAGTTTTTAATAATTCCACTCCCAGCAATCCTAGCCGGGAAATACCATCCATTTTATAAAATTTGGAGTAATCAATTTCTAACTTTTTATAAAGTGCTTTTAAGAAATCTTCTTCTCCAGCCAAATCTTCATGCAATTGTTCACCATTCAAGAAAACTTTCTTGTTATAAATGGTACAGTATGTCGAAATGGTCAAATTCATTTACGAAATACAATGGATGCATTACAACCTCCAAAACCAGACGCTGTTTTAAGTACGGTTTTTAATTCTTTGTTTTGATTTTTTTGAAGGACATTAATACTGCATGACGTTCCTTCTTCCAGGAATCCGGCACTTGCCAACATTACATTATTCCGCATGGACTGTAAACAGATCGCTGCCTCAATGAGCCCAGCTGCGCCAAATGTATGCCCCAATGCTCCTTTTAAACTATGCATAGGAACTGTATTTAGTCCTATACGATCAAAAGCAATGGATTCCATTTCGTCATTATAATTAGTTCCGGTACCATGTGCCGACAAAAAGTCAATTTCATCTGCTGATACCTCTGCTCTTTTTAGTGTTCTATGAATGGAGCGGTAAAGTCCCTCTCCGGTTCGTGATGGTCCTGAAATATGATTTGCATCATTAGCAGCCGATCCACCCAATAATTTCATTGGTTTTTGTTGAAACAAATTGGGATTTGACGAAAGAACAATCGTCCCAACTCCTTCTCCCAAATTAATTCCTGTTCGGTTTTTATCAAAGGGACGACAAACATCATCTGCTATAGCGAAAAAGGACTGAAATCCAGCCAAAGTAAATTCTGACAACATATCTGCTCCTGAAACAACAACAGTCTCATATTCACCTGCTACGATTAAATCATGTCCTCTAATTAAAGCTAAAACTCCAGAAATACATGCATTGGAAATTAGTTCACAGTTATCAAAGTCAGTAAACCGCTCTTCAATTTTTTGCTTAAAGTTCAAAAGAGAAGCTCCTTTAGCGTCCTCTTTCAACTTTTCAATTTCTCCCTTTGTAGTACTTAAAAGAAGACCTTTTTTTGAAGTTGCCAATACTTCTTGATTCAAAAGTGCCAAACTTGCTTTAATGCTCTTTTCAATTCCGGCAACCAGATCAAAGGCTCCTACTTCACCTATTACAGCAGCATACAAATCTTCACCTTTATTACCAATTCCTTCATGCTTCTGAGTAGCCATCTCCCCTTCCAACAAGCGTTGAAAGTTTATTTCGGCTGAATCTCCTAAAGGAGAGATGATATGTTCGGCGCCAGCGTAAACCATTTACTCTTCGTCTTCAATCCAATTTTGTTGAGCCTTCCATTCGGCATAAAATTCCGGGATGGTCAAAATCAATTCTTTTTCGTGAGTTACAAAAACCTGAATGGTTTGGCCTTTAGCAGCTAATTTACCACTATTCACATCATAAATCTCGTACTCATGAATGATTTTGGCAGCTGGTGTGTCTACCAAACGAGAAATGACTTTTACTTTACTTCCATATTGAATGGGATATGAATGGTCAATCTCCGAATGAACAATAGGAACAAAAAAGCCTTTATGAGCAATGTCTAAATAATCCAATTGATATTCTGCTCCCAAAGCCTCTCTACCATCCTCAAAATACTTTAGATAATTACCATGCCACACCACATTCATGGCGTCCACTTCACTAAAACGAACGGCTACCTCTATTTCATTAAGCAGATACCTGCGCTTTCCTCGGATCATCGATAACAATCTTCATTTCACATTCGGCTATTTTCTCCTCCCCTACATAAGTCGTGCCTTTAATTAGCGTAACCGTAAAAACTTCATTTTTCATTTCTACCGTAGTGGTTAAAGTTTCACCGACTTTAGGATAGCGATCAATTTTAACCTTTGATACTGCACCAATAAACCCCAAAGGAGGTGTTTCATTGTGCATTTTATAATAGTATCCAGCTCTGGCAGCAGCAGTTTGTGCTATATTTTCAATGATTCCTGATTCCTGGAACTCTCCGTCTCTAACGAAGATGTTAGAATCTAAAACGTCAAAGTTTGTAATGGTTTTTTGCTCATCCTGATGCATCAAAGTATCAATCATCAAAATTGGCGGCCGTTGTGGCAAAAGGTCTGTTATGTTCTCTTTATTGACTAGCATTTTCTTTAAAAAAGGGAAAGTAGTTAAACCACTGTTCCGGATTAGCTTTTATTTTTTCCTCCAATACCTCAACATATTTTTCTGCAACTTGTTCAGGCCTATTTAGCAACTCAGGTTGCGTTGAGGTAAAATGATAATTGTACTTACCATCTTTCACAGCAAAGATAAAACAATGATGGGCTTTTAAACGGGAAGCAATTTGAAATGAACCATAAGGTAAATCAATAGGCTGCCCAAATAACTTTGTTGGAATGGTTTTAGCTCCTTCAATGAATCGATCACCATGGATACAAACCATTTCTCCGCTTTTTATTGCATTATTAATTTGATAGATGTGTGACAAATCGTTGGGTTTGATAGAAATGATATTGAAATGGGACTCACCCACTTCATTTTTGAGAAGCTTTTTTAGCTTCTCACTTTCCCCGTCAAACATAACAACGTTGACTTTGGCATCCAGTTTCTTTAATAAATTACCAGCTATTTCCCAGTTCCCAATGTGTGCCGAAATCAGTATCAAAGGCTGTTTTCGTTCGGCAAAATCCCGCAAGTATTTCTCGCCTTCTTCGGTATAAGTGATTTTATCACCCTTTCCAATTAAGAAGGCAAAACGATCTACCAAGGACTCGCCTAATAGATTAAAATTTCTACGAATGATACGAGATATCTTAGCAGAATTTAATCCTGGTACTTTGGAATAAAATAAACGTAAATTTCGTTTAGGTGTAGTAGCAAACAGGTAATAATAAAAAACGACAAAGCGCAAAATCCGATAAGTAAAACCTACTCCGAAAAGTTGAATTATACGGATAAAGATTTTATAGCCTAAAGGAGTCCCTTTACTTTTTCCTTTCCAGCTTGACATCGATTTTTAAGCCGTCTCTTCACTAGTTTCAGCTTCCGCTGACACATCTGAACCACCTTCTTCTTCATTGTCAGAATCAGCTGGTTGCTCTTTTTTAGGCATTTCTATACCGTGGTACTTATTGTAAGCGTAAGTATAAAAATCGTCAAATGTCTTGATATCAACGAAATCTTCTCCTTGTACTTTAAATCCGAAGTTGCTTTCAATCACAACTACTAAGTCTACATAATCAAGACTATCCAAATCCAAAGTTTCCTGTAATGGAGCTTCTGGTTTGATAAGTGATCCATCCACTTCGAATTCTTCTACTAAAAACTCGTTTACTTTTTCGATTATCTCTTCTCTGGTCATTCCCTAGGTTTTTTGTAGTATTAAAGTTGAATTTGTACCTCCGAACCCAAATGAGTTGGACAATACCGTATTCAGTTCCTGATCTTTTCTGTTTGCAATAATATTAAGATTCTTTGATTCTTCATCAGGATTTTCAAAATTAATGTTTGGCGCGATAAAGTCATTCTGCATCATTAAGATGGAATAAACGATTTCACTTGCCCCTGCCATCCAACATTCGTGGCCTGTCAAAGATTTGGTTGAACTCACTGGTGTATTACAGCCAGCGAATACTTCACCAATCGCTGCAGCTTCAAAAGAATCTCCTACTGGAGTTGAAGTTGCATGAGCATTGATATAGTCAATATCAGCCGGGCTGATACCTGCTTGCTCCAATGCCATTCTCAATGACTTTAACTGTCCTTCCTTGTTTGGATTTGAGATGTGATCACCGTTAGATGAGAAGCCATAGCCTGTGATCTCTGCTAAAATATTTGCTCCTCTTGCCTGTGCCGACTCTAAAGTTTCAATAATTACGGTTGCACCACCTCCCGAAGGAACCAATCCATCCCGATCTTTATCAAACGGTCGCGAAGCTTTTGTTGGTTCGTCATGATTAATTGAGAAAGCACTCAATCCATCAAAACTTCCAAACACAAAAGGATTCACCTCTTGAGCTCCACCACAAACAATCATATCCTGTAATCCCATTTTGATCAACAAGTACCCAATTCCAATAGAATGTGATCCTGAAGCACAGGCCGCAGAAACGGTAAAGTTGATTCCTTTCAATTTAAAGATGGTTGAAAGGTTCATGGTTACAGTACAATTCATGGATTGAAAAATAGATCCACTACCTAAAAGTGTAGTATCTCCTTTTTCCTTGATTTTTTGAACGGCCTCAATAGTAGCTTTAGCCGACGAATCATTTCCATATAAAATTCCAACCTCTCTTTTTTCGAGGTCTTCTACTGATAGTTTAGCATTTTCCAATGCTTCTTTCGTTGCTACATAAGCGTATTTTGCTTGCTCCGAAAGCTGAATTCTTTCTCTTCGAGGAAGAACACCTTTTAGATTTGGTTCTTCGATCAGTCCGGTCAGAGATGATCTATATCCAAATTCTTTTCGTTGAGGATCAATTCCAATCCCGGATTTACCGTGATAAAGAGATTCTTTTACCTCTTCAAGGTTTTTTCCAAGACAAGAGTAAATCCCCATTCCTGTTATTACAACTCTTCTGTCCATTTTAAGAATATAGTCCTCCGTTAATATTAATTACTTCTCCGGTAATGTATCCAGCCTTTTCTGAAACCAGGAAGCTTACCAAGTCAGCTACTTCCTGTGCCTCTCCAAAGCGGTTTGCCGGAACAAACTTCACCAACATATCTGCTGGTAAGTCTTTTGTCATATCGGTATTAATGAAGCCCGGAGCCACTGCATTAACCGTTATCTTTCTTTTCGCAATTTCCTGCCCTAAGGCTTTTGTCGCGGCAATCATTCCACCTTTAGCAGCAGAGTAATTGACTTGTCCCGGATTTCCTTTTACTCCCGAGAGTGATGCAACATTTACGATTCTTCCATAACGGTTCCTTAGCAATTTCGGTACCAAAAAACGTGTTACGTTGTAAAAACCTTTTAAACTAATGTCTACCACCGAGTTCCAGGCATCATCTTCCATCATTGCAAAGAGTCCATCTTTGGTAATTCCGGCATTGTTGACAATAATTTCAATTAAAGCTCCATCGTTTTTCTCCATCCATTCTCCCAACTTCTGCTCTACTTCTTCTTTATTTTCTACGCGAAACTGAATTGCCTCGGCACTTCCACCAGCTTCCTTAATCATGGCCACTGTTTCATCGGCAGCACCGCTATTACTGGCATAATTTACAAGCACGTGAAATCCGTGATCAGCCGCGATTGTCTTACAAATCTCACGACCAATTCCTCTGGAACCTCCCGTTACTAATGCATATTTCATATTCTTAATTTGATAGTTTAGTTTTTTCTTTTTTAGTTGAATTTGTTTTTAAATACTGCAGTACTCTTTCAATTTTTTCAAATCCAGGTTCATCGGCATCAATACCTCTGGCAAGTTTTGAGATATCATTGAAAACTTCTTGTGACTGAGGTCCAATTTTATCTCGACAATCTGAAATATCAATTGCTTGAGCTACAGCAATTAATTCGATAGCCATTACTTGATAGGCATTCGCGATTATTTTTTCCGTAATTAAAGCAGCATTCGTTCCCATACTCACAATATCCTGATTATCGTTGTTACACGAAATAGAATGTATGGACATTGGGTTTGATAATGTTTGATTTTCGGCGGTTGTTGAAGTAGCCGCAAATTGCATTCCCTGTAAACCAAAGTTAAGTCCTAAAATTCCTTTATTCAAGAAAGGAGGAAATTTATCATTTAAACGGGCATTGAGTAAGTAATTCAACTGACGTTCCATCAACATACTCAATTTCGTAATTGCAATTTTGATTTTATCCATCTCGAGTGCTACATAATCGCCATGGAAATTTCCTCCATGATAAACATTTGTAGACTCCATGTGCGTGATTGGATTATCATTTGCTGAATTTACTTCATCTACTACAACCTTTTCAGCATACTTTAAGGTATCCAAAATAGGTCCAACAATTTGCGGAATGCAACGAATACTATAGTACTCCTGTACTTTTTCAGCAAACTGATCAGGTGTAGCACCACTTGGTGTAAACAGGTGTTCTTCTCGTTTCTTAATTAATTTACTGTCTTCAAGAAAGGCTCTCATTTTCGCTGCCACTTCCTGTTGACCAGGATGTTGTTTAACAGCATTTAATTCTAAAGAGAAGGAATCATCGTAGGAAGAAATGATTTCATTTATCATAGAAGAAACGGCAATGCTCCAGTCTATCAGTCGTTTTGCCTCCCAAATATTGAGTAATGCAATTCCTGACATACAGGATGTTCCGTTAATCAACGCCAATCCATCTCTCAACTTTAAATCAAGTGGCTGAATCCCCTTTTCTTTTAATACCTCGGCTGTTTGTCGTCGTTCTCCTTTGTAGTTTGAATATCCTTCTCCAATTAGTCCAAGTGCCAAATGTGCCAATTGAACTAAGTCGCCACTTGCTCCTACACCTCCATGTCCATATACTTCGGGATAAATTTCTTCGTTGATAAAAGTTTCCAACGTATCAATAACCCCCATGCTCACTCCCGATCGGGCAAGAGACAAGGTATTTAGACGACAAACCATCATAGCTCTGGTTTGTTGAGGAGTTAATACATCTCCCATTCCGCTTGAATGAGAACGTACTAAATTGTACTGCAAATTGCGAAGTTCATCTTTGGCAATTTTGTATTGCGCCATTGGACCAAACCCCGTATTGATTCCGTAAATTACTTTATCATCTGAAAATGATAGCAGGAATTGATAAGTGTCTTCAATCTTCTTCCGCTGCTCGGGACTCACCGAAAAGCCTTGCTTTTCTACGATCACCGACATTAACTCATTAAAGTTTATTTCCATATAAATGGGGTGGTTTCGGTCAAATTTTAATTTTTAATACAAGAGGCAAAAATAATAAAATTAAATTTGTGGCTCAGTCAACACTTAAGGCATTATTTACAGATGAATAGAATTTCAACTTCGTGGTTTAATTTCTGGAAAGACCGAAAGTTTATATACTCTATTATCATTCTACTGCTGCTTGGGGTATTGGCTTATGGAACCACTTTCCTCAAAATTTACGAGGATATTACAAAAACCTTACCACAATCTGAGAATTTTGAACGTCTCAAAAAAATTGTAGAGCATCGTGGTTTAAACAACTCCACCTATTTTTCTATTGGTCAAGGAGATGAGTGGAATTCGGAAGGAATGCAAAATTTGGGAGAAGAGTTTTGCGAAGATCTTTCAACCACTTGTGGAGCTTCATTGGATGAACTTAAATTTGGTTTGGGAGAGGACGAAAGAGACCTCTATGACTTCCTTGACCAAAGAGTTCCTTATTACCTGGATCAAAAAGATTATGAATCACTGGCTAGCAGATTAGTTACCGATTCAATCAAAGATCAACTCAACCGAAATCATGCCCGTTTATTCACTCCGGAGGGCTTCTTACTGAAAGACTTTTTATTAAAAGATCCTTTGGGAATTACCTCCCGAACTTTGTTAAAATTCAGACGTTTTGAAGATGAATCTGTTTTTTCTATAGAGGACAACCTTTTCAGGATGCAAGAGGACAATAGTTTGTTCATTAGTGGAAACGTAAAACTTGAAAACGATCAAGCTGTTGAAAGAGAAGAATTGGCTCAACATTTAGCTGAAGTAAGAGACAAATGGGAACAAAAAGGTTATGAAGTTCATTATTTCTCTGGCTTCCTCATTGCTCATGCCAATGCTCAGCAAATAAAAAGTGATACAACGCTCACACTAACTGTCTCTTTAACTGCAATTATATTGTTGCTGCTCATCTACTACCGATCAGTAGTTTTACCATTATTCTTCATTTTACCAGCAGTCATAGGTTTGGTATTTGCTGTTTGTTTGATGGCCTTTATAAAACCAGAAGTTTCTGCTATTTCGATTGGTGCTGGAGCCGTGGTGCTAGGAATTATAATGGATTATTCTTTCCATTTTTTCACACATCTAAAACATTCGGGATCTATTGAAGAAACCATCAAAGATGTTACATCACCTCTTTTAACCGGTTGTTTAACCACCATTCTTGCATTCCTGGCCCTTACATTTACCAACTCTCCCGTTTTGCAGGACTTTGGTTTATTTGCCGCCTTGAGTTTAATTGGTGCCGCTTTTGCCGTATTGTTTGTACTCCCTGCTATTTTACCTCCTCACATTATTTCAAAATGGCAGGATAGTAAGGAACGTAAATTCAACTTTAAAATTGGAAAATGGTTTAAAGTAGCAACGGCATTGGGGGTTATTGCTTTCTCTGTTGTTTCAATCATTTATGCTCCAGAAATTGGTTTTGATGACGACTTGATGAATCTGAATCATTTCCCTGAAGATTTGAAAGAATCCGAACAACGTTTTAAAAATATCGATTCTGACGTAGAACGAAATGTCTTTATTATTTCTTCATCAACGGATAGAGATAAAGCCAAAGAAGCCAACTACAAAGCTGGTGTGCGATTGGAAGATCTAAAAGAGAAGGGCAAAATTCGGTCTTATTTATCCACCTCCATTTTTGACATTCCATCTTCTGTTGGAGCAGAGAAAATGGATAGATGGAATTTATTTTGGTCGGAGAAAGGAGGCCATGTTGCAGGCTTATTAGACAGCATGGAAAATGAACTGGGATATTATGACAACACTTTCGACAATTTCAAAAACAAAATTGATGGTAATTACCACATTCCAGACAGTTTAAGTTCTTTACCACTTGTTTCATCAGATATGAAAAAGCTGGTGGACTCTACGAATGGAGAATGGACCTATATCACCTTATTTACTGTTACGTTAGAATTTAGAGACAGTGTTACCTCTATGCTAAAAAAAGAACTTCCGGACAGCGACGTTTTTGATCGATCAGAAATGGCAGGTTCATTGGTTCAGTTGGTTCAAGATGACTTCAACTTTATATTACTTACCTCATCTGCATTGGTGTTTCTGACGCTCCTTTTAATTTACGGTCGAATTGAGCTAACGCTTATCACCTTTATCCCAATGATTTTGAGCTGGCTATGGATTTTGGGAATTGCAGCCTTAATTGGTATTGAATTTAATTTCGTCAACATTGTCATCTCCACCTTCATTTTTGGACTAGGAGACGACTTTGCCATTTTTATTACAGATGGCTACATTTCCAAATTTGCTCGTAATAAAGACATTATCCATTCCTACAAAAAAGGAATCTTGCTTTCAGCTTCAACAACCATTATCGGAACGGGTGCCTTAATATTCGCTGTACATCCAGCACTCAATTCGGTAGCCTTGATTTCGGTCATTGGAATGGTAGCTATTTTAATCATTTCATTCACCGTTCAACCTTACTTACTTAAAAAGTTATTGATAGAACGCAAAGAAAAAGGCCTCCCTCCTATTTCTTTGGTTAACTTTTTATTCTCCATTTACTGTTTTGGATTTTTCTTGAGTGGATGTTTATTACTATATCCAATTCAACTTATTTTTAGAATCATTCCTTTTGGACAAAAAAGGTTAAAGTTGATTTATCATCACATGCTGCGATTATTTGCATGGAAGCAAATGTATTTCATGTTTAACACGCGCAAACGTTTTCATAACAAGCAGAATTTTGATTTCTCAAAGCCATCGGTTATTGTTTGTAATCATCAATCTTTTATTGATGTGATTATGATGATGAGTATCCACCCTAAATTGATCATCATGACCAATGATTGGGTATACAATTCACCATTCTTTGGTGCTCAAATTCGCTACCTTGGTTTCTTCCCTGGCTCAAATGGAGTTGAAAACAACTTAGAGGCAATTCGACCTTGGGTAGAAGATGGTTATTCTGTTGTTATTTTCCCGGAAGGAACCCGATCAAAAGACAAAACCATTGGTCGTTTTCATAAAGGAGCATTTTACTTAGCTGAGAAATTGAACTTGGACATTACTCCTGTTTTACTACATGGTTTTAATGATACTATGCGTAAAAAGGACTTTATGCTCTTAAACGGATTAATGAATATTGCTGTTTTACCTCGAATTTCGAAGGATGACGAAAGTTGGGGAACAGTTTACAAAGAGAGAGGAAAGAGCATTTCTCGATACTTTAAAGCGGAGTTTAGAAAGTTTGATTTAGAAAATTCGGACAACAAATACCTTCGTCACAAAATTTTATCCAACTACATCTTTAAATCTCCATTTATTGAATGGTATGTCAAAGTAAAATGGATATTTGAGCGTAAGAACTTTGACTTTTATCACAGCCTTATTCCTATAAAAGGTAAAGTCTACGATTTAGGATGTGGATATGGTTATTTATCTTATTTCCTTTATTTCCGATCCGAAGAACGAGAGCTTATAGGTATTGATTACGACGAAGACAAAATCAACATCGCTGAGAATTGTTATTCTAAAAACGACAGGGTTAACTTTTATGCAGGAGACATTCGAACCATTGATTTTGAAATGGCCGATGCTATTTTCATTAATGACGTACTGCATTATTTACCGGGAGAAGATCACGAAAAGATGTTAGACAAATGTCTGGCCCATTTGAATCCGGATGGATCTTTAATTATCAGGGATGGTGTAACCGATTTGGAGAATCGTCACAAAAAAACTGAAAAAACTGAAAAATATTCGACTCAAATTATTGGATTTAACAAAACAGAAAACAATCTTTGCTTTTTTTCAAAAGAATTCATTTTGAATTACGCTGAAAAGAACGGATTGGACTGCGAAATAAAAGAACAATCTCAAAAAACTTCAAACATTTTATTTGTCCTAAAAAGAAAACATTAAATGGATATTACAGAAACGGAATATGACGTAGTTATTGTCGGATCAGGATTAGGTGGTCTGGCGTGTGCTTACATTTTAGCTAAAGCTGGAAAAAAAGTAATTTGCCTTGAAAAGAACCATCAAATAGGTGGAAACTTACAGGTATTTTCTCGTGAAAAAACCGTTTTTGATACTGGAGTACATTATCTAGGAGGTTTGGATAAAGGACAAAACCTCTACAAACTGTTTCGCTACTTTGGTATTTATGATGATTTGAAATTAATCCGAATGGATGAAGAAGGTTTTGACCGTCTTCATTTTCATGACGAAGAGAAGACCTATAAATATGGAATGGGTTACGAAAAGTTTATTGAAAACCTCGTAGCCGATTTCCCGGAAGAGAGAGCTGCAATTGAAAAATATTGTGAGTTAATTCAACTCTTCTGCTCAAAATTCCCTCTTTATAATCTCATCGACAAGGATGTTGATTATATGGGAGATGAGTTTTTGGTAACCAATGCCAAAGAGACTATTGATGGCTTAACAGACAACCAACGACTAAGAGATATTTTAGCCGCTACTAACATGCTTTACGCAGGAACGCCTAAAACTCCTTTTTACGTTCATGCGTTGGTTATTAACTCATACATTCAATCCTCATACCGTTGTATTGATGGCGGATCTCAAATTGCAATTTTGATGCAACGAAGAATTCGAAAATTTGGAGGAGAAGTTGTACGAAGAGCTAAAGTAGTTTCTGCGAATTATGAAGGTGATGATCCACGAAAAGTTTCATCGGTTAACTTGGAAGATGGACGAGTGATTAAAGGAAAAGCATACATTTCAAATATGCATCCGCAACAAACCATTGAAATATTTGGTGAGGAGAAATTCCGTAAAGCTTATGTAAATCGAATCATGAGTTTAAAAAACACCTCTTCGTCTTTTACTCTTCACCTGGTATTTAAACCGGAAACTTTCAAATACCTCAATTATAATCTGTATCAATACAATGACGATTCTAACGCCATGTGGGATTTTCAGGATTATGACAAGGCAGGGTGGCCACAGGGTTATATGCTCTCAACACCGGCCAGTACAAGAGGTGGTGAATGGGCTGATGGAGCATCAATCATGTGTTACATGAGACCAGAGGAAGTTGAGGAATGGACGGATTCATTCAATACCGTAACCACGCCAGGAGAGCGTCCTCAGGGTTATGAAGATTTCAAAAAAGTTTGTGCCGAAAAAATTCTGGACGTTGTCAGTAAGCAATTCCCTAATATTAGAGATATCACTACATCTTACTACTGCTCCACTCCACTTACTTTTAGAGATTATATTGGAACCAGTGATGGAAACCTTTATGGAGTTGAAAAGAATTCAGATGATCCATTGAAAACTTTCATCAACCCTAAAACACGGATTCCAAACTTGATTTTAACAGGTGCTAATATCAACCTCCACGGAATTTTGGGAGTTGCCATTAGCTCATTGGTTAGTTCGTTTGAATTTGTAGATCGTAAAGAACTATTAAAAGAAATTAACGAACTGGATTAAGTTGACTATTTCCCCTTTCTCCATTTTTTAAAGTTGGATTTGCAGGAAGCAATTGTTTCCTTAATTACTCGTTGCCAATAATTTCGGAAACCAACTCCACTGGCTATTGCATCAATTTGCTTGGTAAAAAATACCTCCTTGCTCTTAATGTCCGTTAGTGCTACCCAAATTGATCCACTTGCCATGGGTTTATTAAAGAATTCAACAAAGAATGAAAGCCCTACCTCCTGGTCTATTCCTTCAAAGTTATAGGCTTTAATGGCTGCTTGAATTTCCTCTTCTTTAATTCGGTGACTTTCATTCTGAACGTATTTGGTGATCTTGATTTTGTTGTTATTGTCAATCACATTATCAATGTTCACCTTCATATTTGAAAGCTTAAATGCCGTTTCAATATCTGTTTTAGACTCTCTTACAGTTAAACTATTCCACTCAGTAAAATAATGATCCTTTATTTTTTGAAGATCCTTAAACTCCTCGGTTCCGATAAACTTCCCTAAAGAAAAGTCAACTCCTAGCCAAACTACAGACTCTTGGTTGAAATTTTTAATGCTTGATTGTCCATTTACAACCAAAAAAGAAAAAAGGAAGAATGTCAAACAAAGCGTTCTCATTTTTAGCTCTTTATATTTCATAGCGTGTTTTTGATTTTCTTTTAATGGAGATCGAACTAAAAGGTCACCCAATTGTTTCTTTTATGTCAGTTAAAAATATCTATTTTTGTTCGCCTATCAATTTAGAATGAAGAAGTTTTTACGTTTTTGTTTTCGCGCTGCGCATCTCTTTACAGAGTTTATGCTTCTTCTGTTTATGGGCTTTGCTGTTTATATTGGCATAGTCGTAAGCGTAGCTATTCCCGAACCAGAAGATATGTCTTCTCTCGAATTGGAACGAGAAACTGTTGGGGAACATCAATACCGCATTGGTAACAATTGGTCTGTTTTAAATGATCATGGAATTTGGGAAGCGTATGTAGAGGGAGAGCCTTTTGAACGAGGTGTGATTTATGGAAAATTGCTACAGGAATCTGTTCATGCGCAAGAGGTCTTTTTTGTAGATCAAATTGAAAAAATTGTTCCGAGTGCCACCTGGAGATTCTTCTTAAAGGTGATGATTGCCTACTTTAACCGGGACATGGATCACTATGTTCCTTATGAATATCAAGAGGAAATTTACGGAGTTTCTTTTTCGTTTAGTGATGAGTTTGATTACGTAGGACCTAAATATTATCGAATTCTAAATTACCATGCAGCTCATGATATTGGACATGCTTTAGAAGAGTACAATATGGTAGGATGTACTTCTTTTTCAGTAAAAGATGAATTTTCAGAGAACCAACAGTTATTAGTAGGACGAAATTTTGACTTTTACATGGGAGATGAATTTTCAGAAGATAAAGTTCTGACTTTTGTCAATCCATCCGAAGGACATCAATTTGCTATGTATTCCTGGGCTGGACTTATGGGAGTTGTTTCGGGAATGAATACAGAAGGAGTTTGTGTTACCATTAATGCTGCAAAATCAGATCTTCCAACCAAAACCAAAACACCTATTTCCATTCTGACAAGAGAAATTTTACAATACGCATCAAACATTGATGAAGCAGTTGAAATTGCCAAAAAGCGAGAAGTATTTGTGTCCGAAACCATCATGCTTACATCAGCCAATGACAACAAAACAGTTTTAATTGAAAAGTCACCTGAAGCGGTCGATGTTTACGAATCAGAGAACGGAAAGGTACTTTGTACCAACCATTACCAAAGTGATCATTTTGAGAAAACAGAAATCAATCAGGAGAACATTAAAAATTCGGACTCTCAATACCGTTATGATCGATTAACTGAGTTAATATCAGATAAACAACCTCTCAATTTGGATGATGCCATTAGTATTTTGAGAAACCAAAAAGGAACCGACAACGAAGATTTGGGCTGGGGAAATCCAAAAGCTATCAATCAATTAATTGCTCACCATAGTATTGTTTTTGAACCTCAAGAACATAAAATGTGGATTTCAACTGCTCCTTACCAATTAGGAAACTTTATTTGCTATGATTTGGACGAGGTATTTAGCAAAGCCCCTTCAAGAGATTTGAATGAACAATTGTACATTGATAGTTTAACTGTAGCTGAAGACCCTTTTGTAAAAACAAAGACCTACCAGAATTTTGAATACTTCAAAACCATTAAGAAAAAGCTGTTTGACAGTTATATGCTTGGTATTGAATTTAACCTTTCTGATCTGGAAAGAGAACGATACATCAACTCCAATAAAAATAGTTATGTCACTTACATGACACTGGGACAATATTATTTAGATTTGGAGAAGTTTGATTTAGCCAAAGGCTACTTTGAAGAGGCTTTAACAAAAGAAGTTGCTTCTATCAACGAAGAAAATAAAATCAAGAACCTGATTGATGAGTGTAAACATTGAGTCGCCGACTGTAGAATTCCTGGCAAAGGAAGAATTGAAAAACTATCAACTCGATCGTCTGAAATCGCTTCTTGATTATTTGAATGAACATTCTCAACATTACCGTGAACTTTTTGCTAAAGAAGGAATAAATCCAGAAGACATTGATTCGCTGGAGGATTTAAAGAAAATCCCTTTCACTCAAAAAAAGGATTTGGCCGAAAACCCTGATCGTTTTTTATGTGTTGAGAAGTCAACCATTGCCGAATTTGTAACGACATCTGGTACCATTGGGAACCCTATTACAGTTTATCTTACCCGCAATGACATTGATCGATTGGCTTACAATGAGGCTATCTCAATGTTAAAAGCCGGTTGTACCTCAAATGATGTGTTTCAGCTAGCTACTACAATGGACAAACGCTTTATGGCCGGATTGGCGTATTGCGAAGGAGTACGAAAGTTAGATGCCGGATTAATTAGAGTTGGGGCCAGTTCTCCGAGTTTACAATGGGACTCAATTGAACGTTTTAAACCTACTGTTTTAATTGCCATTCCATCTTTTGTGCTGACCTTAATTGATTATGCTAAAGCGAATGGAATTGATTACCGAAACTCTTCTTTGAAAAAGGTTATTGCCATTGGACAGCCTATACGAAATACAGATTTAAGTCTGAATAAAATAGGAAAACGCATTGAAGAAGAATGGGGCCTTTCTGTTTATTCAACCTACGCATCCACAGAAATGGGATGTGCTTTTACCGAATGTGGCTTTGGTACAGGAGGTCATTTACATCCTGATTTGTTATACATGGAAGTGGTAGATGAAGATGGAAATGAAGTAGCCCATGGTGAAGAAGGAGAAATTGTGGTGACCACTTTAGGTGTTGAAGCCATGCCACTACTTCGCTACAAAACAGGAGACATTGCGGTTAAATATGACGATACCTGTTCATGCGGAAGAACTTCGGGACGTTTAGGACCAATCATTGGTCGCAAGCAGCAAATGGTGAAATACAAAGGAACAACTGTTCACCCTTCCGCTTTAATTCCGTTTTTAGATTCGCATAAAGGAGTTAGAAGTTACCTGATTGAGCTGAGCACAGATGAACTTGGTTTGGATGTATTAAGTGTATTAGTAGCTGAAGAAAACTGCGATGCTGAAAAAGCACAGCAACTTACCAATGAAATGGGCGACTTTTTAAAAGTAAAGCCACAACTTCGTTGCATTCCACAAGCTCAATTGAAAGCGCTAATTCTAGATCCTTCAAGCCGAAAGCCTATCCGAATTTTGGATAAGCGTTAATCACTCCAAAACCTCATCCTTAAAGACAGGAGAAGTACGAGCATAAGTGCGAATTATATTTTTCAGTGCTTCTTCCAATTCTGAAAAATGATCTAAAATCATCTTTTTATCATCTTGGATGTTGTCCTCGTAGTTCATTCCACTACAAAAGGTTTGAATACACAAACGCATAAAACGATATTCCACATTCTCCTTGTTGTCTCGAAGCTGCTTTTCCAACATTTCTTTACCCATGTTGAAATTTCTCACTTTGGTACTTTTGTCTTTTTCAGACATGGCAATTTTGGCCAATAAAGCACCACGTTGAGCCCGAATTTTAGGAGTTTGTGTAAACGTTTTCAGCTCTGTCTCCATCTTTTTCATTTGAGCATTGTCATTGGACAAAAAAGCCTCAAAATAAACCTCCGTTGTTGGTTGCGCAGCTGCACTTACCGTCAACAAGAAAAAGAATAGAAACAACAATCGCATAATTACTTCACTTTACATTTTAGGATAGTGTGGTAGCTATCAGCAATTAGAGGGAATTCTTCCACCACTTCCATTCCAGCTTTTTCTACCAAATCACGCATCACCTGAATCTTATACATCTTAGAATTTCCGTTGGCAATGATGGTAAAGTACAGAGACGTTCCTACCAATGAGTATTCTGCCGCAGGATAATCCTGATTGTCAATAAACGGTTCCATGATGTATATATAAGTATCCGGTCCGGCAGCTTGGGCACAATTCTCGAGAATCACAGAAATCTCTTCTTCCGAAAAACAATCCAGGAATTGACTCATCCAAATAGCATCTGCTCCTTTTGGCACCAATTGATTCTTATCCAACATATTGATTGGATGAAAATCAATTCGATCTGCAAATCCACGTTCCTCAGCATTCTTTGACGCCATTGCAATTTGTCCCGGAAGATCCAAAATCTTCACTTTTGCATCTTTATTGTATTCACAAACCTTAAATGACCACTTTCCGGTATTTCCTCCAATATCAAAAATGTAGTCTGGTTTTTCGCTAAATACAATTTCCAATGCAGCGTCAAAAGCGTCTTGCGAATAAAAGTGATCAAACTCTAACCATGACTTTCTTACATCAGTTGAAAGCTTTGAAAGTCCCTCATAAACCGTAGGCCAATCACCAAATACTTTTAATCCAGCCGGTCTGCTCTCTTCCAAAGAAGCTCTCATTTCTTTTGCTCCTTCATAGCACACATCATTCATGAAATTGACATTTACACGCGTCATTTCATCACGTAAAAGGTAAAAACCAACTTTGGTTACTTTCGCCTTTCCATCAATAATCTCAATTACATTCATCACTTCTGCCGCTTCAACCATAACGTCAACTGCGTATTTGGTTAAACCAACTTCTTTATGAATGTCAGCCACAACAGCTTTTCCTCTTTTTTTATAGATGTATTCTAACACTCCCAAATCTCTCATCGACACAATTGCTTGAAAGAAAATTGGGGCAAAAGCTATCTTTTGCGCCTCAAACTTGGCATCTACCGCCGAAATTGTTTCTTGCTCCATGTTTAATTTACTATATCCTGTCACCAACTTAAAAGCTAGTAAATAATTTCTTGTTTAAAAAAGCCATAAAGATAGTATTTCTCCTTTCATTTTTTAAGATAAATTATTCGACAAATAAGCTTTGAATTTTTCCGAATTCAAATTACATTTACCCAACTAAAATTTTAACAGATGAATCTACACGAATTCCAGGGTAAATCAATACTAAATAGTTACGGCGTAGCTATCCAAAGAGGAGTTGTTGTCAACTCAGAATCAGAGATAATGGACAAGGCAAAAGAACTTCAGGATATGACCGGAACTGAAGGAATCGTTATCAAAGCTCAAATTCACGCCGGTGGTCGAGGAAAGGGAGAAGTTACTGAAACAGGATCTCACGGAGTTGTTTTTTGTCCTTCAGTTGATAAGTTGGAAGAGAAAGTTAAAGGTATTTTGGGAGGACATCTTGTAACCAAACAAACCAGTGCCGAAGGAAAAAAGGTAAACCGTGTTTTGTTGGCGGAGGATGTTTACTATCCAGGAGCAACAGAGCCTTCTGAAATTTATATGTCGGTTTTATTAGACCGTGAAAAAGAGTGTAATATCATTATGTATTCTCCTGAGGGAGGTATGGATATTGAGGCTGTTGCTGAAGAAACTCCGGATAAAATTTTCAAAGAAGAAATTGATCCTAGATTAGGATTACAAGGTTTCCAATGCAGAAGAATTGCATTTAATCTTGGATTGAGTGGACAAGCTTTCAAAGAAATGAGCAAGTTTGTGAGAGCTCTTTACAACGCTTATGTTGGATGTGATGCTTCTATGTTTGAAATTAATCCGGTTTTAAAAACTTCAGATGAAAAAATTATTGCAGTTGATGCCAAAGTAACTTTGGATGACAACGGATTAATTCGTCATAAAGATTACGCTGAAATGCGTGATAAGACTGAAGAGGATCCAATGGAGGTTGAAGCTGATGAGGCTGGACTGAGCTATGTAAACCTTGATGGCAACGTTGGATGCATGGTAAACGGAGCTGGATTGGCAATGGCTACTATGGACATCATTAAATTATCAGGAGGAAATCCTGCTAACTTCCTTGACGTTGGTGGTACTGCCGATGCTGAGCGTGTTGAAAAAGCATTCCGTATTATTTTAAAAGACGAAAATGTTGAAGCTATTTTGGTAAACATTTTTGGTGGAATTGTTCGTTGCGACCGTGTTGCTCAAGGGGTTGTTGATGCATACAAGAACATGGGAGAAATTCCAGTTCCAATCATCGTTAGACTTCAAGGAACAAATGCTGAAGAAGCTAAAAAACTAATTGACGATTCAGGACTTAACGTTCACTCCGCAGTTCTTCTTCAAGAAGCTGCTGATAAAGTAAAAGAGGTTCTTGCTTAAGTCAATTTATCTCAATAACATTTTAAAAAAGTTGGTGGATTCACTTTGTGGGTCCACCTCTTTTTATTTAGGTATATTCCTGTTAAGCCTTTCGGCAAATCTTTCGGCGCAGCCGGAAAATGATTCAAATCCTTTTGATTATAAATGGCTAAATAAAAGACTTCCCTTGGATACCTTAGTCTCGTACGAAGGGGATACACTTAAGCTTTTTGAATCCACCGATAGTTCAATTTATGTCATTAGTTTTTGGTACACCAACTGTCAACCTTGTATAGCCGAAATAGAGGCTTTAAATGAACTTAAGCGTAAATATTCGTCGACTAACATTCGATTTATTGCCATTTCCTTTGACACCAAAGAGCAAGTTGATGAGTTGTTAAAAAGTCATCCTTTTGAGTTTGAGCAATTTTATTTAAGTCAACAGCAAATCAATGAAAACGGGCTAGCCATAGGCTACCCTACGAATCTCATTGTAAAAGCTGATGGAACCGTTTTCTTTCAAAAATCGGGAGGCTCGGCTGAATACGAAAAAGCACAGAAGATTTTTTCCATCCTATCAAACGAAATCGACCGACTAAACAATTCAACGGATTAACATAAAATGCATAATTTTGCGCCATGATTATCTACAAGACAGAAGAAGAAATTGAACTGATGCGACAAGCTGCGCAGGTAGTTTCTATTACATTGGGAGAAATTGCAAAAGTCATTGGCCCAGGCGTAACGGGTCTTGAATTGGATAAGCTAGCTGAGGAATGCATTAGAGATCATGGTGCCATTCCAGGCTTTTTAGGATTGTACGATTTCCCTAACACTTTATGTATCTCACCAAACGCTGAGGTAGTTCACGGAATTCCAAACAACAAACCTTACGAAAGTGGAGACATTGTTTCAGTAGACTGTGGTGCCATTTTAAATGAATATTATGGTGATCATGCCTATACTTTTGAAATTGGTGATGTAAAACCTGAAATCCGTGAACTTTGTAAAGTCACTAAAGAGTGTTTAGATAAAGGAATTGAAGCTACACGAGTAGGTAATCGAATTTCGGACATTGGATATGCTATTCAACAACATGCCGAAGCTCATGGTTATGGTGTTGTTAGAGAATTGGTTGGACATGGATTGGGCAAAACCATGCATGAAGAGCCACAAGTTCCTAATTACGGAAAAAGAGGTCGCGGTAAAAAAATCAAAAATGGTTTAACAATTGCCATTGAACCTATGATTAACATGGGAACTGAAAAAATTGAACAATTGTCAGATGGATGGACCATTTTAACTCGAGACAGATTACCATCAGCTCACTTTGAGCATGACGTTGCTGTTGTTGACGGAAAGCCTGTCGTACTTTCAACATTCAAATACATAGAGGAAGCTCTCGCCAATAAATAAGCCATGGAACGAGAACTGAAAATTGTGGTTTCCATCTTTTTGGTGTACCTAATTTTTGGTTTGACCCAGTTTTTTATTTCGGCCTCCATCATCACTCCTATTTTCCTCAATTTTATAGTTGCTGGAGTGGTTTCATTGGTTATTTTTCTCATGAATTTAAAGCAGCCAAAGAGCTTTGTTTTACTTCTGTATTTTGTTGGCCTTAATTGTTACGGTTTAGGAGATGATTTAAGCCGTCAATTCATTGTTTATAGAACCCATTGGGAATGGCTTAATACATTGGTTGAAACCACCTGGTTTGGATGGGTTGCACTATCCCTTTTTTATCTTGCCATAATCAGCGGAACCGTTCTTTTACACCTATCTGTAAAAAATAAAGGATTAACTGCCATCCTTCTCACATTGCTTTCTGTTCATCTGCTGTTGTATGGTTATGAGCTATTCGAATTACAATTTTTAACGCTATCTCTATTTTTTGTTATTTTCTTTATTATCACTCAGCGATCTTCTAAAGTACAACTAACTGTTCTTCGGGCACTTTCCGCTCAATTCCTATTATTAGTCATCCTTGAAGGCTTTAGATATTTGGCTTTTGTATAAGAAAATCTAAAAGATTTAGTTATATTTAGTAAACTTAAACCAAACCCATTTTTTATTAGTCCATGAAAAAGGCATCCTTAAAAGATATTGCCGAAAGTCTTGGTGTGTCTAAGGCACTTGTTTCATTGGTTTTAAACGGCAAGGGGGATGAAAGAGGAATCAATAAGCAGACGCAGCAGCGAGTAAGAGAAAAAGCCAAAGAACTTAACTATATTCCCAATCAATATGCCAGAGGGCTTAGAATTGGGCGAACAAATACCATTGGAGTAATTGTTCCAGACATTTCCAACGTATTTTACGGCAAGCTATGTAAAGCAATTGAACAAGAAGCTTATGCCAAAGGGTATAACCTCATTATATCTAATACCTATGAGGATACTCAAAAAGAAAAGAAGCTTATTTCCGATCTTATCAACCGAAACATTGATGGTTTAATTCTAGCCTCTTCTTTCGACAGTAAAAATGAAATTGAGGGCTTAAGAGAAAATAAATTCCCTTTGGTTTTGGTGGATCGGGTTTTTAAAGATTTTGAAGTCGATTCCATTTCGGTATCCAATACACAAGGAGCAAAAAAAGCAGTAGAATTTTTATACGATAAGGGCGTTAAAAAACCCGTTTGTTTTACTATTTCGCCTGTTTACATTAGTTCTATCAATGAACGTATTCAAGGATATTTAGGAGCACTAAAGGACGATACGGAAGCCAAGTTATTTCAAATTCCGCATGACAGCATTGAAGATGGCGTTAATCAAGCACTAATTGAATTAAAGAATTCCGATTACGACGGGATTTTTTGTGTCAACAATTCCATTGCCAAGGCTATCTTACGCCAAGCCAATTTGGAAGGGTATGATCTGGAGGAAATGGAAATTATTTCTTTTGATGACATTGAAATTTTTGATATTGTTTCGCCAAAAATTTCTTCTATCTCACAGCCCATTTATGAAATTGGACGTAATGCTGTGAGTCTTTTAATTGATCGATTTGAAAAACAAGAAAATCACCAAATACAACACTTAGTTTTAGACACAGTTTTAATTGAACGATGATGCTCTTTGCTACTTTCATTATCGGGTCAGATGCAGATAAATAAAAAACTACTTTTTTTATTCTTAATTATTCATTCTTTTGGGTTTTCTCAGGCAGACAGCCTAAAAAACATATGGAATGATCATGAACAGCCAGATACGGTTCGTATTGATGCTTTAAGAAAACTTGTATGGCAGGAATACATCTATTCCTCTCCTGATAGTGCCATCTACTTTGGTGAAATTCTCCTAAAAAAGAGTGAGCAAATCAATGACAAGAAACGCATGTCAACTGCTTACAATACCCTAGGAACAGGTTATTATTTTTTGGGAGATATGGAAACCGCTTTGACCTATTATGAGGAGATGGGAAAGCTTATTGATTACTATCCCAGTCAAGCCGCAGAAGCTGTTTATTTGGGGAGTTTAGCCAACATTTATTTTTATCAGGAAGATTACCAAAGAGCATTAGATCATTACTTAAAGGTTGCGAATATTTTTAACGAAACCGGACAAAGAGGCAATGAGGCTACTACATGGAATAATATTGGAAACATATACAAAGACCTGGACAGTCTGGACAAAGCTCTCGAATCCTACAAAAGCAGTTTAGAAATTCGCGAAGAAATTCATGATTCAATTGGTTTAGCCACTACCCTCAGCGATATTGCTAAGATTAACTTTAAACAAAACCGTTCAAAAGAGGCCCTTCAAAATTTTCATCGTTCCCTTTCCATTTCCGAGCACATTAATTGCGATGATTGTCTAGCTAATATTTATCTGAATCTAGCAGAATATTATCATGATCAAAATCGTTTGGACAGTAGCTTGTTCTACGGAAAAAAGGGATATCAAATTTCAACAGATCGTAATTTGACCCTACGAGCCAAGGAGGCCTCCTTTCAACTCTACAAAATCTACAAAGCCCTTGGAAAATACAATCAGGCTCTTAATAAGCATGAAGAGTTTTTAGCCATTCAGGACAGTATAAGAAACGATGAGTTCGAGCGAGAAGTCATTCAACAAGAACTCAAATATGAATTTCAAAAACAAGCCGTTGAGGACAGTATAAAAGCTGCCGAAGAAGCACTGGTTAAGGATCTTGAATTAAAAGCAGAACGAGCTGAAAACAAACGAATACAACAGCGGTCTTATTTTCTGTATGTTGGTTTAGGGATTGCCCTTTTATTTGGAGTGTTCATTTACAATCGTTTTAAAATATCACAGAAACAAAAAGGAATTATTGAAAGTCAAAAAGAAAGAGTTGATTTGGCTTATAAGCAGTTGGAAGAAAAGAATCACGAAATTTTAAATTCGATCAACTATGCCAAACGCATACAAAGTGCCATTTTACCTCCCGATAGTTTAGTTAAGCAACTGCTACCTCAATCTTTTGTGCTTTATTTACCCAAAGACATTGTTGCCGGAGATTTTTATTGGCTCGAGCAAGCTAAAGATGAAATTCTATTTGCCGCAGCTGATTGCACAGGACATGGTGTACCTGGAGCAATGATCTCAGTATTATGTAACAATGCACTTAACCGTTCGGTTAGGGAGCATAAGTTGACCGATCCAGGACAGATTTTAGATAAAACCAGAGAGATTGTAATCTCTGAATTTGAAAAGAGTGAGCGAGAGGTGAAGGATGGAATGGACATTGCGCTTTGCGCATTTAAAAATGGTGAATTAAAATATGCCGGAGCTCATAATCCGCTTTGGTTGATTAGAAAAGACAGCAATGAAGTTGAAGAGATTAAAGCCAATAAACAGCCGATTGGAAAATTTGTAAAGGCACAACCATACACCACCCACCATTTAAATGTAGCCTCAGGAGATACAGTTTATCTTTTCTCAGATGGATTCATTGATCAATTTGGAGGAGAAAAAGGTAAAAAACTAAAAGCCAAATACTTTAAACGGCTCTTGATGGCCATTCATAATTATCCAATGCCCCAACAAAAAGAAATGCTCCTTAAGGCCTTTAGCGACTGGAAGGGCGAACTCGAACAAATCGACGATGTTTGTGTTATTGGGGTGAAATTTTAGTTCAGTATTTTACCAAACAGAGGAGATTCATTGAAATAAATAAAATCCAATGAAACAATTAGTCAATAAGGAATGAGAAGGGTTTAGTGAATTTTGGCATCCAAACCTCTTTCGTTCAAGGCTTGTTTCATGGGGTTTAGTTTAGACATATCCCCTTCTTTTACAGCACATTTCCCATTGTAATGAATGATCCATGTACATTGTTCTGCCTGAATTAATTCATGCTTACACACCTTAACCAATGAGTCAATTACATGATCAAAAGTATTGACATCATCATTGTAAATCACCAGACTCTTACTCTTCTGCGTCTTTGATTCAACAACTACTTCTTCTTCTAATTCTATATCAGTCATCATCATCATTGTCCTAACAATTTACGTGCTTTTTCCACACTAATTTGATCATACTTGTGGAAGGCTACAATTTTCGAATCTACGAATCCTTTTTCAACCAGCCTAGCTTTATCCGCTTCAATTTCGGTATACGTTTTCTTAGAGAGTGAGTAGAAAATAATCTCCCCTTCAAAAGTCTCTTCTTGCTCAATACTCTCATCTTCTGAATGCATTAAAATATTATTTGCAAAGTCAGATGGAACTTCCTGATCAAATCGTCCCAAACGTACACGGTAATAGATAGCCTCTGTTTGGTAGAGATATTCATCAGCACTAATACCCTGAGGCGCTTCATAAGGAGTTAACTCTCCTACTTCCTCATCATTCAAAATTGCATCAGCCTGTTCTTTTGGAATTGGCTCGTACTTGTAATAAGAAACAATTTGCATATCCTCAATTCCTAAATCAGCAAATTCTGCAATTCGTTCACGAACTTCATCAAAGTCCTCTATTTTGGTTGAATACATATAAGTGTTTCCTTCTATATCCTGCTCCGTATCAAATAGGCTCTCTGTTTGAATAAGTAGTGTCGCATACTCACCTGGAACCGCATCCGCAAACTTACCAACCAAAATACGATAGTAAACTCCTTCTTTTACATATGAACTATTGCTGTTATTATTATCCGTTGCAAAATCAGGATCATCCTGTCCCTGAACCGGTTTTACTTCGGCCACTGTGAATCCTTTTCCTTGCAATTCTGCCCGTTTAGCATCTGCTTCTTCTTTTGTATCAAACGGTCCGGCATAATACAATACATTATCATCAAAATCAGTTTGCGACAAGAATTTCTCATCCTGATTTTCCTCCAATAAATCCGTAAAATCTTGCGGTACATCCCCCTCTTCAAAATAGCCTACTTCAACAATGAAAGGTCCTTTATTCTCAACATCATTTGTAGTCACTGCTCCACTTTGATTCTCTGGTGAATTATAAAGTGCCTTATTTCCATCTCGTGCTAAAATGTCTCTTGCCTGCTGAATAGAAATTCGTTGTCCATCATAGTATGCAGTCACAAAAGCGTCAGAAATTCCAATTCCAACAATTTCATTTTTACGGCCAGTTGCGCTTTCTACACTAGTATATTTCCCAGTTGTATATCTTATTCTACCTCCTGAAATTAATTGACTATTCAATGGTATAATGTTATACAAAGTTGACGGTGGGACCGGTTTTGAGTAAACTCCAATTTGAACCGTAAAGAATAATCCTTTAATATCCTCTACCTGATCAGCAGGAGCTGCTCCATCTACGCTGTTGTAATAATTGCTATCGTTATTATTTGAGGTAGCATTGTTCGTAGAATTGTTGTTGGCATTATTATTAGCCGTGTCATTATTCCCTGCATTGTTATTGTCATTTCCTCCGTTGCTGTCATTAGTATCGGTCGAATTATTATTGTCGGCAGTATTGTTATTCGTGTTATTTGTGTCGTTATCGTTGTTGTTATTGGCAGAGTTATCGTTGGATGTGTTATTGTTTCCACCATCATTTGTATTGTTATTATTATTATCAGTAGTATTGGTGTTATTAGTATTGTTTCCATTGTCCACAAAGTCTTGCTGACCAGCTGTTCCAATACACTCAATTTCTCCATTTTCAATTTGTCTTGCTCGACTTACAGAAATTCGCTCTCCATTACAATAAGCTACGACAAAAGCATCACCATATCCCAATCCTCTAATTTGATTTCGGGCATCGTTGGCAGAATTGAATTTAGTAAAGTAACCAGCCATATAACGCGTAATACCATTATTCAACTTCTCTCCTGAAATTGGAGCAAAACGATCAAAGTGATCTTGAGGAAGAGGATTTCGGAAGGCACCTACCTGCACTTTATATACTAGCCCGCTTGATTTTTCATCTACCGGAATTGGAGCTCTTTCTGAATAAACCGCATCGTTCGTAGTACGGAAAATGTCATTATTTACTGCTTCAGGAGCCTTAAAGTCGGCTTGACCAGGTTCTGTTACAGCAACATCGTTATTGGTGTTCTCTGTTGGTTCAACTCCTTGTGAAGCTAATGCTCGAATGTTTTCCTGATCTTCAGGGCCTTTATCCGCAATTGACTCCTGCGCTTTTGTATAATCCTCAATTGCTCCTTTCTTCAAGTCTTCCTGATTCTTCTGTAATTGATTAATCTCATCTTGCAATGCCTTCACCTCAGGATCGTTTTCCACAGCAGATTTTGCTTCTTCTGAACTCTCATAGGTTACAATCGCCATTTTGATTTTTCGAGCTTGCTTATCCTTGAGATTCTTGATTTCTTCATCTAACTCACGAGCTTCCTCCATCTTTTTATCTCCACTATCCGTAAGGTCTTTGTACTCCTTATAACCATCTGAAGAAGCTACTTCATTCTTTGTTTCTTCATCTACCTGCTTATTTGTTCTTTCAGGTAAAACAGCTGCTACCGCATCTTCTTTTTCCTTCAATTCAGCTCCCTTAGCTCTCATTTGATCAGCTTCTGTCTTTAATTCAGCTGCTTCTTCATCCAAAGCCGTAGCCTCCTCTAAAATTGCCTGACGGTATTTTTTCTTCACCGTTTCACTACTATCTCTTAAAGTTGCAGCACGCTCTTCCAAATCAGCTGCTTTCTGATCCAACTCATCGGCTGTATTTGCATATTGAGTTGATTGTCTGTCTTCTGGATTCTCCGGAACTTCTAAAATAACTTCTTCCCCATTCTTGTTAGCATACTCATAAGTTACAATAGCTGCCTTAAGTTTTCTGTTCGCCCCTTTGACTAATGACTTAGCTTCTTCTTCCAGCTCAAATGCCTCTTTTAACTTTTCGTTTTTCTCAATAGGGTCTTTTGTATTGGAGGCTTCATCTCTAATATCAGCAGCCTGATTCATTTTTTGCTCGGCTGTTTTTAGATCCTCATTTGCTGAAGCTAGATCTGTGCTTGACGGATCAGACGATCTTACCCCTGCACTATTCTTATTAAACTCTTCTTTGGAACTTTCAAACTCATTTTCATTCATTTCAGCCAATTGCTCCAAGGTATTATTCTCTACCACTGCCAGCTTCAATTTTCTGGCTGAAATTTCTTTTTCAATTTTTGCCTTCTCCTTATCCGACCCTGCTTCATCTTTTGATCTTTCTAACACTTCAATTTCTGCCTCCAAGGTTTCAATATCCGCTAAGTTATCATTGAGTTCTTCAAGCGACTCCTGGTTTTCTGGAGCTTTAAAATCGGACGTTTCTATCTCATTTAAACTCTTAGTATCCGAACCATTGGTTAAGGCTACATCTGTCAAAGATTCAATTTGGCTACTGAATGATTGATTCTCATTTTCGGTTCTTTTTCGGATATCTGCTAAACTCTCAATGTCCTTATCAATTGCATTTGCTTGTTCAGGATTATTAGACTTTTCCGTTTCAAAATCATCATTCTTGGCATCGATAGCTGCCATTAATTCTTTATTGAGGGCCATCTTCTCCTCCAGTTGAGTCAATTCATCCGCTCCTGAATTTTCAATTGCCAATTTTCTTTCTTCATAATCCGGCATAATAGACTCAATGGTTACAGCTTGACGATCAGCTTGAGAATCGTTGTTGTTTGTATTATCCGAAGCAGTTGTACCCAATTCAGCAATTCGGTTATTATTTTGATTGATTTCATTGAGTTTTGCAGTCTTCATTCGCTCAATGTTTTCAATATCCTTATCTATCAAGTCAGCCTGATCAGGGTTTTGAGACTTTTCAGCATTCAGTTCTGCAACCTTTTTATCGATAGCCGAAATTAAATCGTTATGAACTCCGTTTTGTTGTTTGAGTTTATCCGACTCTGAAGCATCACCATTTTCAATCTCACCTAAACGGCTCATATAATCCGGCATTAACGATTCAACAGTAATCTCTGCGCGGTTAGTATTATTGGTATTGTCTGAAGCTGTCGTACCCAATTCAGCAATTCGGTTATTATTTTGATTGATTTCATTGAGTTTTGCCGTCTTCATTCGCTCAATGTTTTCAATATCCTTATCAATCAAATCAGCCTGATCTGGATTTTGAGACTTTTCGGTATTTAGTTCTAGAATCTTGTTATCTATAGCCGAAATTAGATCATTGTGAACTCCGTTTTGCTGCTTGAGTTTATCCGACTCTGAAGCATCACCATTTTCAATTTCACCTAAACGACTTACGTAGTCCGGCATAAGTGATTCAACGGTAATCTCTGCTCGAGAAGCTGTTGTTGAATTTCCATCTTCCAAATCCTCAATTCGACTAAGATTACGGTCAATTTCATTCTGCTTTTGTTGCTTGATTTTTTCAATGTTTTCAATGTCTTTCTCAATAGCATCTAATTGACCAGGGTTAGTACTTTTTTCATCTTCAAGTTTTTGAATCTTTAAATCCAGCTTACTAATCAATTCATTATTGAGAGCATTGATATTTTCTAACTTAGAAACTTCAGGGTCTGTACTATTGTTAATGTTTGTCCATCTTGAATCATAATCAGGCATGATCGTAGCAATGGAAATTTTCTCTCGATCAACCGCCACAACTTCATCTCCAACAATTTCTCGACTTGCCTCAATCTCAAGTTGTTTTTCAGCCTTAATTTTTTCAAGCTCCTCAATTCGCTTATCAATGTTTTTAGCGTCACCCGGATTTTCATCTTTCAGTACCTTCAAAGCCTCAATTTCAGCATCAATCAATTCAACCAATCGTTCATTCAGCTTAATTTTTTCACTTTCCCGTTCTATTTCCGAATCTGCCGTAGCGTTAATTCTATCCTTATCGGTAGAATAAGAAGGCATAATCTCACCTATGTCTGGTTTTGTATTGAGTTCATCTAAATTAGTAGGTTGAATAAGTGTTTCTCCTGGTTCATCCTCAATTTGTTGCTTCAAATTCTCGAGTTTTTCCTTTTCACTTGAGGCATTTCTGTCTTCAGGATTATCAGTTAAAATCTCATCCAATTCTTCTAAACGATCATTAATATCATCCAATGAGTTTCTGTTTAACTCCTCAACAGCTTTAGTTCGATCGCCATCATCCTCAATTTTATCTATTTTATTCACTTCGGCCTGGTATCCCGGAATAGTGGCTTTTACGTCCACATAAGTTGGATCGGAGGATAGATTGGGTTGGTTTTCGGCAATCCAACTGTTATTATCATCTATTTCTTCTCCTAATTCTTCTTTGAGTTTTTGGAGGTTTTCTATCTTCTTTTCAAGATTCTTATTACCCGAATTTTCTGCCAAAACACTTTCATATCGTTGCAATTCCTTCTCAACTGCCGACTTTAGCTCTTTATTTAAAACATTTTCAGCTTGCTTACGGCTCAATTCATCATCAATTGCGGCAATTGCTTCGTTTCGGTCATTGTATCCATCCAGTAACTCATCTTTGACAACTTTACTATCCAAATTATCCAAGTCAACCAAAACCGGATCAGTTAATGGTTCTCCCTGATTTGAATTTAAATTGTCTTTCAATTCATTGAGATAGGTCAATTCATCTTTCGCTGACTGGTTGGATGGATCAGAAGCTAAAATCGCCTCTAATTCTTGTGTACGTTCATCTGTTTTTTGAAGTAAGCTTTCATTTAGTTTTTGAATCTCGGCTTTTCGACCTTCATCGTCCGGAATAGTTTGATAAATAGTATTGACTTTGTTTTCATAGTCCTCATCCAAACTGCTCAATATATTATCCGGATTAAAGGAGTTGTTAGAATTATCCTCAATCCACTCTCTGTCATTTTTGATTTCCTCATCAACAACAGCTTCCATTTCTTCCAGGTTTTTAAGACGTTCCTTAGCCGCTTTATTCCCTGGATCATCCTCTAGAATTTTTTCGAGATTTCCTTTTTCTTCAACGATATTCTCTTTCAATTCTTCATTGAGTTTCAGGTTTTCAGCCTTTCGATCATTTTCATTGACAATTTCCCCAATTTCTTCTTTTCTGCTGGTATAGTCCTCCAGAATTTCTTCTTTATTTACCTCTTCCTTGATATCATTTGGATTGGTCTCAACCACCTCAAATTCTTTTATCTTCTGCTCTTTCAACTCTTCCAATGCAATGATCTCTTCCTCAATTTTCTTTTTCTCCTCCGGACTTGCGGTAGACAGCTGCTTCCTTAAATCAACAACCTGCTTGTCTATCTCCTCAGTCCATTCGGCCAACGAATAGTTTTTAGTGGTTTCGTCATTCGCAAAAAGATCCACTTTAATGTCATTGATATTGTTATCCTTCAACACTTTATCTATACTGGCAATACTTTCTGAAATATCATTCGAACGTACTTTCTGATCAATAGCCAAACGTTCTTCTTTGGTCAGCTTCTTCTTATTTTCGGCAGTATTGTTAGATGGATCAATCACTAAGTCAGCGGCAGTTGATAAACTACCAGACTCGTTTTCTACAACAGCTTCATCGTATTCCTTGTTCTTACTTTCAATCAAACGATCGAGGGAAACAATTTCATCCTTATTTAAATCAATTTCACGTTGTAAGGCTTCCTGATCCTTTTTCTTTTTGGTTTCCTTAATTCGTTTTTCAAGGCGTTTATTTTCAGCAATTAAATCGGTTCGTTTAGAGGCCATTTCGCTAATTTCATCACTAATGGCTTGTAGCTTTTCATTGGACTGTTTCCCTTCTCCCTGAATCTTTTCAACAACCGAAACATTAGGCTCATGACTCTTCACATTTTCCTCGAAAAAGAGTTGGTTATTTTTTACTACTTGAGTCAAAGCATCCCGATCATCTCCATTAACTCCTTTTAACTCTTCAACAATGTTTCCGGCACTTTCAACAATAGCTTTATTGCGTTGAACCGAAGTTTCAATCTCTTTACCTAATTCGGTCAATTTGGTCGCTTCCTTATTCAATCTATCTGCATCGTTTCGCTTTTCAAGAATCTCTTCTAAAATTTCCTTTTTACGGTCTGCATCAGTGGTAGACTCTAACTCACTGACCAATTGGTTAATTTCCACCATTTTTTGATTGGCTTCATCACTTTTAACCTCAGCCATATTATAAGCTATATTGGCTTGTGTTTCTTCCTCAACTATGATGGCTTGCAGATCCTCTATCTCCTTTTCAACCGTTTTAATGATTTCATCTTGCGTTGCAAACGGATCTAAACCAGCCTCAGCTAAAATTTCATTGTTCTTCGATTCCTCATCTAAAGAATCTAAATCAAATTTCCCGGCATTTGGCAATAACTCTCCCAATTCCTTATACACCTCTGCCATGATGGTTTCAGGATTTTCAAACTCTTCATCAAACAAGTTTTTAACTCGTAATTGCTCCTCACCATTCTCTAACAATTCAAGAGTCATTTCCTGTTTCAAAGGCCTTATTTCCGGAATGTAAGGAACATCAATAATTACCCCATGATCAGTTTGACTACCATCAACAGTAACCATTAAGCTATATTTCCCACTTTTAGGGAAGGTAATGAGATAACCACCTGATTTTTTTGAATTGAATTTTCCTATTTCTCGCCCCGAAGAAAAATCTTCAACGACAATTTGAATACTTCGATTATCAGGATCAATTGTATTGATAAAATCCCCTTTGATAATGGCCAACTGCATTGGGATTCGTTGTACCCGAACACTGTACACGAATAATTTTCCGTCCTGGCTTTCACGAGCCGAGGCGAAATAAGCTTTCTTATTAAGACTATCCGCTACATAAAAAACATCATCATCAGGAGAACTAATGGCGAAATCCTGATTTTCTGGAGGACCAAAACTATTGTCGGATGAATTGTATTTACTCTTAAAGACATCATAACCTCCCATGGAATTATGCCCTTTAGATGAGAAGTATAAATAGCCGTTAGGGTGGAAATAAGGATAATCTTCATCAGCAAAAGTGTTAACACTTCCCATAACCTTTTGTGCCTTGGACCATGAACCATCCGGTAAACGCTGAATCATGTAAATATCCAGACCTGTTGATCCATCATCACCATAAGAAGAATAAAAAACCTTGTTGGATCCTTGCGGAAAATGAATGATCGGACGGTGCCCTCTCTTCTTGTCTTCCTTAGACTGAAATTCGTCTGTACGTAAAATGGTACCTCCAATATCGCTGAGATCAAAAATCTCGTAGAAGCTCTCCTTCTTGATTTCCGTCTTTTGTAAAACGATAATGTCATTAATATCTGCCAGGAGCTTTTTACCATTTTGACAAGCCCTAATTTGCAGTTCAACCTGGAAATCCTTCACCTGAGAAGCCGATCCAATTTTTTCGAATTTTTCGTAATACTTAATGGCTTCATTAAACTGATAATTGAGGTGATATGCCCGCCCCATAAAGAAATGCGCTCTTGGATCAACCGTAGCACTTTTGGTTGCAAAACGCAAATAGGGTATTGCATCCTCTTTGCTGTTAGAGTTGAACAGCAAACAGGTTCCATACTTAAAATTGATGTCAGGGTCTCTCTTTTTAATCGCCAAAACTTCACTAAAAAGGCGTGTAGCTTCGACGTATTTTTCGTCTTCAAAAAGCTGATTTGCCTTTTTTTCCTTTTCCTCCAAACTCTGACCAAACAGCTGATTATTAGCCGCTGACAACAATAAAAGTAGCAATATGAGTTTCTTAAAAAATCTCACAACATCATGGATAGAGAGGCTTGTAAACCTAACATCCTAAACAAATAATACGCTTTTTTCCTAGAAAGGTTCATAAATCAGACCATAAAAGCTAAAAAAGTCAAAAACTGCTTCCTAAGTCCTGATACCTCAGTCATTTGACCTCTTATTTCCCTTATTCGTCCCACCAACGCTTGAAATCTCCAAGGAACACTGCCGCTCGTTTAGATCCTGCTGCATCCCACTGAAACTTGGATTTCTTCTTCTTATCTTCCTTGATCGTGAAGATATATTCCTCTAATTCTTTGCTACTGGTAACAACCGTTAATTTCGTATCATTCTTAATTCGCTGGAACTGATAGAAATAATAATTCCCCGGACGTTCTTCAACTGGAGGTAATTCAACCAAGTACCCTAACTTAATTCCACGGTCTCCTACCTCTGTATATTCAATTGCCAAGCGAACGGTAAAGTCTTTCATTAAAGGTTTTCCGTAAAGTCCAACAATACCACTAATAGGCTTTGACACAAATCCTCTTGCACGTTCATTCCACTCCAATCGGATGTTAGTGAAATAGATTGGTGCTTCCATTTGCTTAGGAAGCTTTTTCACCGCTCCCTGTAAAGTATAATCGGATTTAATGTTCTCTGCTTCTTCTTTAGAGACATCTTCCCTAATAGCTTGTTCAAGAGTAGTTCTTCCAAAATCGACTCCACTTATTCCCTCAACCGCCAAAATATCATCAGACATGTATTGCATGGCTTTTTTGTCGTAGAAGAAGTTCATAGAACCAGATAGGTTCATAGATGTTTGTTTACTAGCATTGTCATACTTAACCGTTCCATAAGTCTTCATTTCAAAACCTGGTAAATTAAGTCCTAAATCAATTGCTCCATCTCCTTCCATTGAACAACTCTCAATGTGCAAACTAATGTAGTTTCCTGTATCCGCTCGGTTAATTAGTTTCTCAGGAGTTGCAATTCGGAACTCTTGCGACGGCTCGTGGAAGTTCAATACTCCTGAAGAAGTAAACAATACTTCATCTTCCGACCCAATCAAAGAAGAAAGGAAAGCTGGATAAATTCCAAGACTATCCGGGTCAGGACTATTTCGCTTAACCAATCCAACGGCAATACCGTTTCCTTCCAAATCCTTCATATTACCTGAAACCGGAATTTGAATGTTATTTGGATCAATTGCCGATCGGAATTTGAGCCAGTTTCTAGCAAATTGGTTACACTCATGGTTAATTCGTGTTGCCCCATTG
>JAKSBJ010000029.1 GCA_022361195.1 Flavobacteriales bacterium | reverse complement strand
GTTTGGGCCACTCCTCTTGAATCTCGGGCTATTACATATAAATCAACTGCCTTTTTGTAGCAAAAAATGGCGCTATCCATTTCTGATCTTAGCGCATGACAAATTCCAATTGAATTTTGAGCAACGGCCATCCAATAAGACTCTTGATGATCCTCAGCAAAACGATATTGCTCTTCAATTAAAATTCGTGCAGTATCTGGATTAGAAAAGATAAATCCCTTTCCAATGTAGCTGTTAAAAGCCTGTAATCGTATAGTATCAGCCTTGCTTTCATCTTCCCAAATGGCATACAGTGAATCCAAAGAACTTTGGGTAAAAGCCATTTGTATCCACAAGAGGGATATTAGGAAGAAAAAGTGTCTCATCGCTTTGCAAATATAAGAACTTTAAATTCCCTTATTTGTTTGGTTTATAGCTGTATGTCAGCAAAAAGGGGATAAGGTTTATACTCCTATCCCCATACTAATTTCCTCTTACTCTTTGTTTAAACGTGTAGTTAGTGGAACTAAGATGATACTTGACTCTTCGTTTTTTGCTTTTTTCGGACTTTCATCCAAATAGCAAATCCGGTTAAAGAAATTACCACTAATGAAAAAGCAGCCAGGGATAACAGCAAATCACGCCATCCTTTTCCCATAAAATCCAACATATGGTATTTATGCAAAAAGCTAAAACTAGCTCCTTCTAACTGATCCGATGCATCGACAATTGCTCCAGGAATACCCGATGCAGTTTCAATATAACAGCTTTTATCGGGGTTTGATTTAAAAGTGACTTTCCACACCGGAAGCCGCTTGTTGATAAAGCCATATTCGTGATTGTATTTAAAGATGGGTTCCGTTTCAAGCACATCATTTTCATCTGCTGCCAGAATTTGTGCAGCTCGCTGAACAGCGTAATTCCTATCAGCTCCTGGAATTTCCTGACCATTTAAGACCGAATAGTATTTGGGAGAAGAATGTTTGGCGGTGTCTTGAATTCGGAAAAATGGATTACCCTGGTAGTTGACAATCCCCATTTTGCTAATAGGCCCCGATTGTTCCATAATTGCAGAAAGGGGAACCTTAAAGTCCTGTGATGAAAAGGAAATACTAGGCTCATAATCATTTAAACGGATGCTGTCGTATTTCATGAAGGTGTGAAAGCCTCCACTAAAGGCAAAAGCCAAAAGAAAAATAGAAGTGGCGAGACTAATTTTTCGATGCCTTTTCCGAAGTGTTAAATTGGGGTTTTTCTTTTTTTGTAATCGAAACGTCTTCCAGTTTTTCCAATAAATGATCAAGCCTAAAATTCCGGTAATGAAAACCGAGATGGAAAACAGTAAAATTGCGGTTGACTTCACCCAGACATTTTTTCCCAGGAAATCCCAGTTATGAAAATTGGAGAATAACCATAAATAGCTCTTTCGGTACTTGTCGTTCATTGTTCCCAAACCAGATGAGGAGGTTTCAACATAGACATCCATACCATCTTCTCGCTCAAAAGAAACTTTGTAAACAGGCAGTAAGCGATTAATTACTTTGTACTGCCCAGTGTATTCGGTAATTAGCTCGACATTGTTTATGGGAGAAACAGTATCACCTACATAATAACGTGCCAAAAATTGTGCATATAGTTTATCGCCATCCATCAATTCAGTGGCATCGTGAGTATCAAAATACTGAAGCTGATTGTCAGTTTTAACTTGATAATGTTCTTTCTGATCCACATAAACCATTTTGATGTTTTGAAAGGCATCTATTTGGTTTAGTTGACAAACATCTTGTGGAGATAAACGGCTCGAATCAGCCTCAAATGGCGCTTGTTTTAAAAACCTTTCAGCAGGTTGAATTCTGAACCAATTGGCCATTACAGGGTGTAAAATACCACTGAGTGACCATAGAATAACAGGGATAAAGACAATTAAGCTTAAAATCCTGTGAATTTTATATAATCGTGCTTTCATGACAAGAAAATTGAATATCTGGTCCACCCAATGCGGATGAACCAGACACTTTAAATAAGCTCGAACCTATTTTTTACCCTTGATTTTTTCCTGAAAAGTATAAGCCAATCCCACACTAAACGTACGAGGATTTCCTGGGCTGTAATTTTGCCCCCAGGCTGATTTTGAAGCATTCGTTGCAAAATTCACATCGGCAATGTTCATCACATTACACCAGGCTTCTAAGCCCTTCCATTTGTATCCCACACGTAGATTAAAAACATCAAACCCTTCGTATTTAATTGTATTGTCAGCATCCATATAATATGGTCCAACATGTTGCCATTCAGCTCCAATTCTAAATCCTTTTATAAAATGAGGTTTATAGGTAATTTCAGAATTACAGATCCAGTTTGGTGAACGCGGCATGATTTTACCTGAGTAGTCATTTCCTTTTTCAACGTATTCCGAATACTCATGAATAGCATTGGTTCCACTCAAACGGAAATAAACTCCCTTAACAGGATTAAGTGATAAGCCATATTCAATTCCCTGATGAAGTGTTTTTCCGGCATTTTCGTTGACATAATCACCTGATGCCTGTTGAACAGAGATAATTTCATTTAAACCAACTAAACGATAAACTGCTAGGTCTAGAGAAGCTTTATCTTTCCATAAGTTAATCCAACTTCCCAATTCTGTATTGGTGAAAACAGCCGGTTCCAAACTTGGAACACTAACTCCTCGGTAAAGTTCACTCACTTGTGGTGGAACAAATCCTTGACTGTAGTTTCCATAAATACCAATGTTCTTTTTTGGAGTGTAAGTGAAACCAACCTTTGGAGTAAATGCACTAAACTGATTTCGCTCGTCCGGAGCACCTGAAAAAGCCAACGAATCGAGTTCATTATCATAATTGTAAATGAAATGGTCAAAGCGGACAGCTCCACTAATTCTTAGGTTTTTAATTGGTGAAAAACCCAATTGCAAATAAGCCGCAGTGTTGATCAGGTCGGTGTGATAATTGGTTAATACCGAATCAGTTTCTTCGTAACTCTCATAAACCCCTGCGTCCGACTTATAAACCGAAATGTAGTTAGCATAATAACTACTTGGGCTATAATCGAGACTTAAGCCTCCGGTTATTTTGGTTTTTAGCCAATCAAGCTCTTTTTTATGGTTTAAAATCAAGCCATAACTGTTAAAAGAGTTGTCATTTTTTTCAGAGTGAGCCAGGTTTTTATCCCCATCCGGATTACCCCATGGAGAATAGTCATCCTTGATACGGTAAGAAGGATTTTGTTTAATAGAGTTATTTCTAAAAAAAGCAGATATGGTTGATTTGCTTTGTTTACTCCAATAATAATTTAAACTCGATTTGGCTCTGAGAGAAGTGACGTCTCTGTCGGTGAATCGCTGTAAAGAACTGTATTGAGCATCAAAAAAACTCAAGCTATCCAAGCTTCCAGTCATATCGGCGCGATAGTCAATATAGGTAACACTGTTACTCCAAAACGACTTATCGTTGATTTTGTAATTGACCTTTAAGGAGGTAGCTAGTTTTTCGTAATCACTATGTTCACGATAGCCATTGGTTCGGAAAGAGTAATTTCCTGAAAGTACAACGCCTACTTTGTTGTAGGTGTCAGAGAATAAAACTTCTCCTCGTTTTAAGCCTAAATTATCGGCTGTTATTTGTGCACGAGCTTTCATAACAACCGAAGGATCTACAGTAATGAAGTTTATTGCGCCTCCAATGGCCTCACTTCCGTAAAGGGAAGAGGATGGACCTCGGACGATCTCAATTTTTTGGAAAGAGGCCATATTCATTTCCAAAAGAGCATTGTGGTTAAAAATTCCGGTTGTACGAATTGGAATACCATCTTCTAAATAAAGGAAGAGGGATTTGTAGGACAAAGGTTGACGAATAGCCATTGAGTGTTGCTCATTTCCAAGGTCGGCCATAAAAACACCGGGTGTTTTATTCAGTAACTGCTCGGTGCTGGTTGCCTTAGCTTCATCAATTACGGTAGCATTTAGCGTAGAAATAGCCAATGGTACTTCTGACCTGTTTTGAGCATCACGGGTTCCGGTAACAATTACTTTGTTTAATGAAACAATGGACTGATCTAGCTCTAAAACCGAATTTAAATCGCCCAGTTTTGCTTGAATACTTGCATAGCCCGGATAACGGATAATGACCGAATCGGAAAGGTTTACGTTTTCTAAAATTACCACTCCATCGGTCCCTGAAATAGCTCCGGTATTTGATTTTTTGAGCATGACCTTTGCTCCAACAATGGGAGTTTGAGTGCTTTTGTCAATTAATTGAATTTTCTTGTTTTGCTGTGCATAAATTGCAGTACTAAAGAGCATGCACAAAAGCCCTAAAGCACGAAATAACTTTAATTTCATAATATGAATCTTGGCTCGCAGAATAACGAGCATTAAAAAATGGTCTCCAGATAATCCTGACAAGAGGAGAAGATCAATAGCAACGTCAAATTCAATCCACAAAAAATGGTGGAGAATGTCGCGAAATATCAGGAAAATGAAATTAAAGCTGAGGTGGGTTGAAAACCTCGATGAGGTGAGGTGAAGATTGAGCTTCGGTATAATAAAACTGTTGTTTTTCTTGATCTTCGAATGCGAAGATGGATTCCAATGAATTTTGAGCGTAGAAGAATGTTATTTGACGCTCTTTAGTTTCATTATTAGTAGGAAAAAGAGGTTCTTCTTTTTCTTTGGTAACTTTCTTGATTTCTTTTTTAAGGTGACATTTACCATGACAGTTCATTTGAGGCTTGTCTTTGTTTTCACACAACTCCTCGGCAATGTACTTTTGATTCAGGTAATATTCAACATAAGGAAGATAAGGGCGTAAATACACCACCAGGAACACCAGTAGAAAGAGGTATGAAAAAATCCTTTTCATCTTCAATGAGCAAAATTACCTTTTATTTCTTTATCCATTGTATGGAAAGAGCGTAAATTCGATGATAATCATCATGATTTTGGTCAGGAATTGAATTCGAAAAAGGACTTTATGGATGTATAAAGACAATTTTTGAGGTTACCTTTTGCATTTTATACATCTTATAGTAAAGGGAATAATTTTTGTGGCTTTTTATGAAGAGTTATCACTTAATCATCAAAAAGACTGCACACTTACCAAACGTCCATAAGTTGAAATATTTAGTTACATCCTATTTGCTACTTGTTACATTCTTTGTGTTTTCACAAAATCCGGTTAAAGTCAATGAGCAAAGCATTCATAAAACGTATCTCGAGCATTTGGTCAAAATTGGAGTGGACGAAGTACGAAAAAAGCATGGATGTAAACCACTCATTAATGATTCTCTTCTGTACGTGGCTTCAAATCATCATGCTACCTACATGCGTAATAAGGAGCAAATCTCCCATTTTGAAGAAGATTCGGTTTTAACAAGAACTCCTCAAGACAGAGGAAATTATTTTGGTGCTACCAATTACCGAATAGGTGAAAATGTACTTTTTACTAGTTATAATGCGACGGTTGTTGGGAAAAAAGGAAAGGAATTTGACACTCATTATTACACTCAACTGGCTGATGAAATTGTAACGGGATGGGTTAACTCACCTGGGCATTTTAAAAATATGATTACGCCCGATTATCAGTTAACGGGCTTGTCTGTAGCTATTGATACAGTTCGAAATCGGGTTTATGCTTGTCAAAAATTCGCCCTGGTAGATTATCAGTATTCTTTTAAGGAGAATAAAGAGATGTTTCCTTATTCAGTTTATGAAGCTGAGCCAGTGACTTCTTCTTTTAAAGGAATGGAGGATAGTTTAATTGATTGGACTTATGATTTTAAATTGAGACATGATAAACCGGAGGAGTGTGATAAATGCCTCGAACTGGAAAAGGAAAAACCTTTTATTACTTTGAGGGTAGAGCGAAATCAATTCATTTTAAGAGTAGAAAATTCTGATTATGTCAAGAATTTGATGGATGATCGCCAGGACGGTTTTGCAGTGGAGATTGTCACCTTTGATGATTATATGTGCGGAAATCCTGCCTATTATACAAAACCTAGTCGAAGAAACGGACAAATAAAACTCAATGGTAGAATTTTGGAGCCAGTCTATAAAAAGGATTTGGAAAAAGGCTACAAAAAACGGAAGAAGCGAAAAGATGTAAAGTTCATTCCCTACATCTTCCAGTCCGATTCGGTGGCGTTTTTTAAGCGCTTTGGTCGTTACAAATTGGACAAATACAATTACCAGTATTTTGAAATAAAATTGGGGAGAGTTCCCAGTGATATATCGGGATTTTGGATGCACGATTTGGTTTACATTCAGGATAAACAAATTTGTGATATAGATTACTTTACGGGTTATTGTGGTGAAGTGTATGAGGAGTATCAACCCACTGCATTTATTCCGGCTTCAGCCGAGGGAGATTATACCTTTGTTCCAGATAAAAAGAAGCTTCGTTTTACCATTCCGTTTGAACGAGGTAAATCGGAATTTACAGAGGAGGATATTGCTCCTTTCATTTCTTCCATTTCGGATTTATCTTATAATGTTGATTCCGTTCACATTCACACTTACTCTTCGGTTGAGGGAGATAAACTAACGAATATGGAGCTTCAAAGCAGGCGGGCAAATAGCATTGTTGGAGTTCTTCAAAAATATCAGTCCACTGATTTTCCAGTATCCATTCAAATGTCAACAGATTGGGATGGTTTTTATGCTGCGGTTAAACAAAACCGTAAATGGAGACATTTGGTAAATAAGACAGAGGAAGAAATAAGTAATGAGCTGAGTAAAACAGATTATGAAGCTTTAGAACCCTTGCTCGCAAAAGAACGACGAGGTGATATCGAGCTGTATTGCACCATTAATGTCGATGATAAAAATTTGGAATATTTTATCAAAAAAGAACTCAAAGAGATTAATAAAAATCTGGATTCCCTTCTTGAAAAATCAAAGCGTGATGATCATGAATTACAACGATTTGAAAACCTCTACACCTTTGTTCATCATGCCGTAGTATATGAAAAGGTAGATGCTGCTTTGCTAGCGGCTATTGAAATGCCAAATCGCTTTCGGGAAGATCATGAACTATTGCAAAAGTTTATCTTGTATGGTTATGAATTTGAAGAGGCTTTTAAAAATAACAAACAATGGGTAGAAGAACATGAGGAGTGTGAACAGTACCTTGTAGAAACCTGCGAAAATCACATCTTACCCGAATTCGTTTACATTTTGGCCAAAAATGCTGAGAAAATGTGTCGGGAAAGGGGAAATGAGGTCGAAAAAGAAGATATTCAGGCCATTTTGTCAAATTTGACGCATCTAGACAGGTTTTATACTTCGGATAGTACTGCAGAACGAAATATTGATAATCTGAATTTTAATCTCAACGTGACCTTACTCAATTATGTTTTTGCTACTGATCCCTTAAAACATAGTGAGGATGCCATAAAAAGTATTGCACAGCTTAATGAATTTTACTTAAAATATGGTGAAATGAATGGGCAAAGAGCTATTGGACTGGCAAAAACAGCCGTTCATTTTCAAGAAATTAATCGCGCCATGGGAATTTTAACTCCTTACGCCACGGAGGATTCGGTTTTGGCTTATATGATGCCAATGCGTTACATTCACCCATTTGACGAAGGATCAGATGAGTATTATGCCGAATTGATTGAACTGGCCGGCCAAATGGATGATAAGCTTTGGTGCAATATGTTTATGAGCGAATGTCAAATACCTTTCCAGGCTTTTGATCATGAGCAATTAAGGGATGTTTTTTGCAAACAGTGCCTGGATAAAAATGATCAAATTCAAATTTTGCTGGGAAAAAAGGAAGCTGAGGTGATAGAATAAACCTATGCCCAGCTATGATGATCTCTAAAGAGGGTAAAAGTGAGGTAAACCATTGCCAGGTCATGAACTCTTCCCTCAAATTCTTCGTCCGACATTTTCCCCAGAATTTCTACTGCCGCTTCAGTATTCATATAACCTGACTCTGATAATTCTGGATAAAGTTCAATAAAGGCAGCTTGGTTTTCAGTCCATTCTTCATCCAAAAGCATACTTTCACAACAACTTCCCAAATCAACAAAAAGCATGTTGTTTTCATTAATGAATTCAAGACTTTCTGAATCTTCAACGGATAGTTGGTACTCTCCAATGGCTCCTTCCTGGTAGATTAAGCCAAAAATCTCAATAAACGAAGTCCTGGTATTTTCCATCAATCCTTCTTCGTTAAGAATCTCGAACATCAAGTCTTCATTGGCTGTAAAAGCTGAGGTGTAATTGGCAAAACAATCAGCTGGAGAGGTGGTTTCGTCAATAGTTTGTTCCGTAGACTCATCTGTTTCTTCTTCGGTTGTATTTTCGCCTGAATCAGGGGTGGAAATACATGCAGTTAAAGCCAATGGAATGATTAAAAATTGTTTGAAGCGTGTCATAGTCTGTGTTTTTTAACGAAAGTAATAATTATCAAACAATTTGTTTTGTTTTTTTAAACCGGGAAGAAGGAGAAAATTCAATACAAAGGCTTCATTAG
>JAKSBJ010000059.1 GCA_022361195.1 Flavobacteriales bacterium | reverse complement strand
GTTCTACACAAACTCTCATGTATAAAAGATATTGACTTTATTTTATTTTGAATTTCTCGTAGAATATTCAAAGAATTTTCATCTTTTACATAGGAAGATTGAAGGCTCAATAACTTATCTATTACTGAGATAAATCCTGCTTCACTCAAGGCTAAGCTTCTACTTGTAGAAATCAACTCGATGGAAACCAAAAAATGATTTTCATCTAGATCAATCATATTAATATTGCCTAATAAATTTTTACCACTCGTAGTGCTCAAAGTAATAAATGTAGAGCATTTATCATTCTCATTAACAATTTGTCTAATTGTATCTTTATTTTGTGACAAGTAGCCTAATCCACTAATTTTTAGATTACTAAAAAACTGTCCTATGATCTCCTCTTTATCGGATAATTCAAAGATATCCAATATAGCATCGTTACAATCCAAAACCTTACAGTCTGAGCTACTCAAGATTAAATGTGCAATAGAATGCTTTCCAAAAAAGGTTTGAAACTGTTGTCGAATCATGTTATATCAAATGTGAGGGTTATTTTTTCTTGATCAATTTTATACTTCATTTCTCTTTTATTATATGTCTTGCCTGCACCTTTCAGCAATCAGGAATAAGTTTACTCTCCCTCCTCATTTTGGCGAAATCGTAAAATTCTTTACGATTTCGCCAAGAAATACTTATCCGAACTTTTTCATATATATCGAATCTGATTCTTTTTTTACCTTAAATATGGATGGTCTACTATGATTTTATAATTATAAATTCTGTTCGTCTATTTAATTGATGAAATTTTTCAAAAAGAAATTTATCCTTATTCTTAAAGGAGTTGATAAAATATTCTGTCAGAGCTTGTTTTTCTGAACCTCCTTCGGTTCTAGCGTCCACAATATTTGGTTTAGATTCACCATACCCTTTTCCAGTAATCCGTTCAGGTTTGGTTATCCTTTCAGCAATATAACTTGCTGAAGCTTTAGCTCTGCGATCAGATAAAGACATGTTGGAGCTAGGGCTTCCTCTGGAATCTGTATGGGAACCAAGTTCAATTACCATATCAGGGTTTTCGTTCATAACCTTAACAATCTTGTCCAACTCAAGGGCCGCATCTGGTCGAATCTCAGATTTTCCTAAATCAAAGTAAATTGGTTTGATGTCGATGATCTTAGATAAATCTTCTCCTAATTCAATCGGATCTAAGGATAGGTTCAATTCGCTATGTACTTCGTATTTACCTTCTCTATCAAAGACCACATTATATGTAAGCGTCTTGCCTAAGTACCCTTCTTTTTCTAAGATAAAATTGTAACTACCCCGATCATTGAGCTTTTTCTCTTTAAGAGGCTTTAAAAAGTCTCCAGTTGAAGGAGTTATGATCTCTTCTTCCTTTCCGGTCATATTGTCTACAATCTTCAATTGAACACCTTCAAGTGGTTCGCCTGTTTTTTTATCTGTGATCAATGTATATAAAGAAAGCCCGGGGTCTTTTTCAAGATTAAGGACTACATGAACTATATCTTCCTCCCCAAATACTGAAATCTCTTTCTCATCAGGGAAATAGTTCTCTTTGATACCGCTAACAAAATAATTTTTTCCATCATCAACTACGAATTCATAAGTTTCGTCATCATCTGTTTTGATTATCTTCAGAACTGATTTTTCAGAATCAAATAATTTTAGTTCTGCTCCATCTAAGTTTTCGCCATTTTGATCGGTCACTTTAACTTTTAGTAATTTCCCAAATAAGAAAGGTTTCAACATTTGAACATGATATATGTCATCATCTCCTTTTCCTCCATCTCTGTTAGAAGACAAATAACCAGAGGTTTGCTCCTCATTTAATATAAATCCAAAGTCATCTCGATTTGAGTTTACCGGAGATCCGACATTTATAACTTTACCAAATTCTCCTCCTTGTTTAATTTGAGCAACAAAAACATCCAAACCACCTAAACCAATCTTTCCATCAGAAGAGTAAAATAACATTTCTTCAGAGGGATGAATGTATGGGAACATTTCATTTCCTTCTGTATTCAATTTTGAACCCAGGTTTATTACATTTCCAAATGTGCCGTCCTTTTTTATCTCTGTTTTATAAATATCAACACCTCCAAAACCACCAGGCATATCACTGGCAAAATAAAGTGTTTTTCCATCTGCACTAATACTTGGGTGTCCTACTGAATAATTAGGGGAATTGAAAGGTAAAGCTTCAGGTGTTGTCCATTTTCCATCCACGAGTTTAGCAGTAAATAATTTGAGCCGTGTTACCTTATCTTTTGCCTTTTCGTTGTAGTTGTTTGCTGTAAATATCATCATATCTCCTGTCTGATTAAAACAGACAGGACCTTCATGAAATTTCCCATTTACTTTTTTACTAAACCGCTGCACCTCTTTCAATTCGCAGCTGTCTTTACGAGCAACATAGGTATCTAGAAATGGTAATCCATTTCTATTCCATCTTCGTAATACAGACCGAACTGATTCCCTACTAGAAGCGAAGACGATCTGATCTCCATAGTAATGTGTGCCAAAATCTTGTTGCTCACTATTAATATCCAAATTTGTCAGAACAAATTGTCCCTTATCTACTTGTAATTGCTTAAAAGCACTTGGGTGATTTAGATAAGCCTTTCCTCTGGTGTCGCTAACATTCATTTCGGAAAACTTCAGCATCCATTCTTCCGAAATTTCATATTTCTTTTGCTCACGAAGGATGCTGGCATAATTGTAAATATCGGCTGATGAATATCCATCTGTATTTACAATTTCAGAAAACAACAATTCTGCTTTGGTCAAATATCCTCGGCGCCAAAAACTCACCGCAAGATTGCGTTTATGGTCTATATCCGAAACTTCCAATTCTTGGTAATGATCTATTGCCCGATCATAAGAGAATTCTTTATAAGCCTCTTCTGCTTTTTTGGTTTTGGTTTGATTTGCATCCTGTGACCATCCAATCAGGCATACAAGAAACACGAAAATCAATAATATATTCTTTTTCATAATTCTATTTTGTCTTGAAAAGTTTAGAAATAACGTGGGGATATGATACTTCCCTTATCCTTAAATATGAAGTCATATCTCAGCACTAATTCGTGTGATCCACCGTTGTAAACGCCTGTTTTATTCCCAAATGACCAATCAAAAGAATAACCTAGGGCAAACTGATTTGTAATATTTAAACCAGCTAATACACCTACTGCATCAGAAAGTCTATACATTGGTCCCACCCAATATTTATCATGGAAATAGAATAGGGCAGTTAGGTCAAATTGAAGTGGTGCTCCATTTGTCAACTTTACAAAAGTAGTGGGCTTGAGTTTGATTGTTTCGCTCTCATTAATAGGGAACACGGTTCCAGCAATAAAGAAATAGTGTCTTTGCTGATTAGAGGCAAAATTAGAAACTGTCGAGTTAAGAAAATCATTTTGTAACAATCTGGGAACAGAGACACCTACGTAGAACTTTGGGTTTGCATAATACAATCCAAAACCAAAATTTGGTAGTAGTTCTGATTGTATGTCATTTTGAAAAGCGTTGTCCGCGACTTCAATAGTATTTACTTCTGAAGCTAGCCTGCTTGTTTGGAAATTTAATCCACCTTTAATACCAAAGGATAACTTACCTTTTTCACCAACTCTTAGCTTGTACGCCCAATCTAAATTGACTCCTATCATTCTTGTAGGGCCTACTTGATCACCCAAAAGAGAAAACCCAAGTCCCATCTTGTCATTAGATATAGGTCCATGCATTGTGATGGTTTGAGACATGGGAGCGCCAGGGAAAAAGACCCATTGTGAACGATGTAACCCTGTTACTGTTAGTGCCTCTCGACTACCAGCATAGCCTGGGTTTACAGCCAGAGTATTAAATGAATAGTGTGTGAACATAGCATCTTGTTGTGCATTTCCACATAAGCTCATAATGAGACTAAATATGATTAAAATTGATTTTTTCATTTTTTCTTTCGTTTTAAAGAAGAACTAGGGCAAGGGATACCATGAACATTGATTTTAGCTTACAAGTTTTTTCTGGTTTCGCGAGAGTAGGCAGATTGATCTAGACCAATAAGTCACCCTATACTTACCCACCTTTATTTTATTTACAAATTAATTTCATCGTTCTATTTGCAAATAATTCTTAATCGGATCGGTACTGTCTCCTGCCTTTATGATATAAAAGTAGGTCCCAGAAGGAAGAGGGTTATTACCTAAGGAAATACCGAATTGGTTCGTTCCATCCCAATCGTTTTGGTAATCATTTGATTCATATACCTTACTACCCCATCTGTTAAAGACGACGAGACTTACCTTATCAAAAGAATTCAATCCTTCAATGATGAACAAATCGTTTACTCCATCTCCATTTGGGGAGAAACCAGTGGGGGCATTAATCGCACAAAGATCTGTATTGTAATAAACTAAAACTTCATCCGATGCTACACATGCTCCATTTGTTATGGTCCAAACAAACACATTTACTCCATAAGATAATTCCACCGAAGAGTTATGAGAAAGTTCGTCTGTTAAAACCCCAGAACCGGAAGTAATAGTCCACATACCTGTTCCAATAAATGGTTCATTACCATTCAAAACATAAGCTTCTGTCGCATCACAAATAGTATCATTGGTACCTGCAAATACCTCTGGCACATCGTAAACAATTAAATCTACTGTAGCGGTATTTTCGCATCCGTTTGCATCTGTTCCTGTAACGGTATATGTGGTCGTTCCTACACCAGGGGTAAAAGCCACTCCATCTATTACTCCACCATCCCAGGTGTAAGCCCCTCCAGCTCCAACTCCGCTTCCTGTTAAGATCACAGTTGCACCTATACAAATCTCTGTTTCATCGGCAGTTGCTGTTACTGTTGGAAGAGGGTTTACTGTTACATCAACTGTTGCAGTATTCTCACAACCGTTGATATCTGTTCCTGTAACGGTATAGGAGATGGTTCCAGGATCAGGAGTAAAAGCTACCCCATCTGTAACACCACCATCCCAAGTATAAGTTCCTGCAGCTCCGGCTCCACTACCAGTTAAGGTTACAGTAGTACCTTCACAAACCTCTGTTTCATCGGCAGTTGCTGTTACTGTTGGCAGTGGATTTACTGTTATATCCACTGTATCGGTGCTTTCACAACCACTCACCATCGTTCCGGTTACAATGTAGGTAGTTGTACCCAAACCAGGAGTGAAAGCTATCCCGTCTGTTACACCGCCATCCCAAATGTAAGTTCCTCCAGCTCCGGCTCCGCTACCCGTTAAGGTTACGGTTTCACCTTCGCATACTTCCTGATCTACTCCCGCATCAACAGGAGGGAAGATTGTAACAGAGACAATCACATCATCTGTACTTGTACATCCATTAACATCTGTTCCGGTAACAGTATATGTAGTTGTTCCTAATGCCGGAGTAAAAGCTACTCCATCTGTTACTCCACCATCCCACACATAGGTGTCTGCGCCACTTGCGGTTAAGGTTAAT
>JAKSBJ010000002.1 GCA_022361195.1 Flavobacteriales bacterium | reverse complement strand
GCAGAGAACATTAAACGGTGGGAGTTCCAGCGAACCAAAAACAAAATCGATGAATACAATTTTCAGCTCAAGCAAAAGTACGAAAAGGAATCGAGGGAATTTGACAAAGCGCTCGCGGACGCATGTGAAATGTTCGTTTCAAAACATCTCAAATCTTACAGGGTGTTTACTAATTATTCTTCGCGTAAGCGCCCGCGCCTCTTGGCGGCTGAATACTAAACCTCGTGATGCACGAAGTCATAGTAGAACACGCTCCACGCTCGATGACACCTAGAAACCTATTGTAACACTCTATGCCCATAATACACAAATTCTCCATCAACTCATCCTCGTCATACTGCTGGTGCTTCTTTGGAAACTCCGCGCGAAGCACCTGTACTGTTCGTTTGACCACGTCAATCTTTTGATAGCACTGCAGGACACCCTCGTATCCATATCCGGCGAGCTTTCCCAGATCTGCGTCCGCACCAGGTAACAACGCGCAGTCACAGTCAATCGGGTGAACCATGGGGCCATTGTAGAGTTTACTCAGCTCGATGTCGTTGGACCGCTCTTTTCGCTGGAAATCCTTGATGAAGTCCTCCGTCAAACGCAGCGCAAAGTCGTAGTAGAGAAACCAGAGATAGCCCGAGACCGGATCTACGTTGCTGTTGTATTCCATTTCGTGCATGTCCGCAAATGGATCGTAGCGCAGGTTGCGCTGCATGAGATTCAAAAACTGCTGTCGTTTTTGGCGGTTCTTTGCAGATTCATTGATGATCATGGACAAAAACTTGGGCACGGAGTACGCTAGGACGATACTAAACACACAGACCGACGTCATCTGCAAGATCCACTCCAAATCGATCTCTGCCTTTTCAAACGTTTCGGTTCCTAGATTAAATATGCGCCGCCCATTGACCTGCACGGTGTTGGAGAGGACGACGATGAAAATACCCGTGAAGGACACGAGGATCAGGGGTTGGAAGAAAAAATACCAGTTGACGATGGCGCCGTTCAAGGTAGTGTAAATGTACACATTGCGTCTAAACTTTTTCCAGTCATTGAACTT
>JAKSBJ010000353.1 GCA_022361195.1 Flavobacteriales bacterium | reverse complement strand
GTTACTCTCGTTCCATGAGTGACCATGGATTTTTCATTTGGGTAATTGATTTGCTCGTTCACAAAGACCACCGAGGTCATTCCATAGGTAAAAAACTACTCCAACGCATTTGTAAGGATTACCCCAATGAGGAAGTCTATGTGATGTCAGATGTTGACACTTACTACAAAAAAATGGGCTATAAAAAAGAAGGCTCCATTTTTAAAATTGAGTAGTTAATTACCATATAGGAGAGGATGAGAATTGAATTTAAGAGACTAACCGAAATCGACCCAGCAGAAATTATCGCCTTAATGAATAATTCATTAGTTCGACGGCAAATGCCTTTGTTAACAGGTGATTTTGATGAAAACAGCTGCAATCAGTTTATTGGAACGAAAGAGGGGCTTTGGAAAGAGCATGGTTATGGACCCTGGGCATTTGTCATTGATGATGAGTTTGCCGGTTGGGGAGGGTTACAAGCCGAGAGTGGAGAGGCTGATTTGGCCTTAGTATTACACCCTAACTATTGGGGAGTTGGTAAGACATTATACAAGAAAATAATCAATCGTGCTTTTGGTGAAATGAATCTGCAATCTGTCACTGTTTTATTTCCTCCCTCAAGAACAAGGGTGAAGGGATTGTTGCGATTAGGCTCTGAGGAAGATAAAGAATTAACCATTGGTAATGAACGATTCATAAGGTACAGGTTAAAGAGGCATTAGCCTAAGATGATGTAGCTAACAGACAGTGAAAAACAATGAAATATCAACACTCAAAATCAAAATGGAAGTGCTATATTTAAAACACACTGACCTAAACCAACAATCAAACAAATGGGATTATTTAGTTTCAAAAAAAACAAATCAGAAGATAAGAAAAGCTTTGAAATCAAGCGAAAAAACTGGAACTTCTATTCATATACTTACGGAGATAACTTAACGGCTTTAATTGAATTTGACGTCGAATTTGCACTGGAGGACTCCCACCAGGGATACGATTCTTGTAAACGCATAATCATCTATATTGCTCATGAAAATTGTGGCCCAAACGGACTTGCCTATAAGGAAGAAAATATCAGAGTCAAAAATTTAGAAAATGAACTGATTTCGACACTTTCTGGGATAGATTGTAAACTGACCGGAAAGATGTCATATGGAGCAATGTGCGATTTGAATTTTCAAACAAATGATTCAGCTGGTTTTATGAGCACAGTATCCAATTGGATTTCCAATCAAAAGACACATAAAATTGAAATTATTGAAAAAGATGGATGGGAATTTTTTGATGCTAAAATAAAACCAAATCACGTTTACTGGCATCAAATTACTGATCGCAGAACCATTGGAACTTTAATTGAAAATGGAAGTAATCCTGAAAAGGAACACAACATAGAACATAGTTTTCTGGGTGAAAAAGAGACATTACAATCATTGTGTGATCAACTCACTTCGGATGGCTTTACGATGAGCTCATTTAACGATAATCAATTGGTTTTAACGAAACCTTCAAAGCTAGTTGGGGGAGAATTATCCAACTTAACCCAAAGATTAGCCTCTTATACAGCAAGTATTGGAGTAAAATATGACGGTTGGGGAGCAAAAATTGAAAAATAAACACCTCTTTTGACCGTGTCAAACTCCATTCAAGACTTAAAACAACTTTTGTCGGAGGCTGAAGTTTGGGACAAAACGATGGAGTTTAAACGTTGGGATTTTATCAAAAAGGAAAATTCCACAGACACCAACCTCTATTTTGTGGATGAAGGTTGTATTCGGGTTTACTTTACCGAAGAGGCTCACGAACATTCCCTTTATTTCGGTTATGAAGGTTCTTTGATTTCGGCACTGGATTCTTTTCTATCGGGAAATCCTTCATCCCTCTGCATACAATGCATTAATAAGACAAAGGTGAGGGTCATTTCTAAAACGACTTTTAAAGCTTTTCTTCGTCAAAATTCAGTAGCCTCCAATTTATGGATGGAGGCCTTATCCGAACTTTCTTTATGGCATTTAGAAAGAGAAAAAGATCTCCTCATTCAGTCTCCAAAAGAGCGCTATGAACGAATTTTGAAACGTCAACCTCTGCTGCTTCAAAAAGTGCCACACAAATACATTGCCTCTTATTTGCGAATTAGTCCCGAAACTCTTTCCCGTATTCTTAATTCTTGACATCAATCAATTTTAGTTATTCCGAATTGTCTTAGTATTGTTGCAGCAAACAAATGTGTTATGGACAATTATCAACTTCAATTACTCTCCAAAGAAAATAGTGAGGCCTTTTTTAAGCTAATGGAAGATAATCGAAGTCGATTAGAAGATTTTTTTGCCGGTACTGTCGCCAAAACACGAACAAAAGAGGCCACCCAGAAATACTGTCTTGAAATTGAAGATAAAATAACCAACAAAACTTACTTCCCCTACCTCATCATTGATAATCAAAGTCAGCAATTAGTAGGCTTAATCGATGTAAAGAATATCGATTGGAGCATTCCCAAAGCGGAGCTGGGTGCCTTCATCGATACAGCCTATGAAGGAAAAGGGCTCATCCAACATTTTGGGTTAATCCTGATCGAACAAATTGTCGCCGAACATCGGTTTAAAAAACTACTTTGCCGAGCTGCTTCAACCAATAAACGTAGTGTCCGAACCATTCAACAATTAGGGTTTAAACTGGAAGGAACCGTGCGACGTGATTATAAAACCACCAAAGGAGAGTTGGTTGATTTGGATTATTACGGACGGATTTTTGATTAATAAACTAAATTATTAGTTTAATAAAGTCTTCAGCGCAGC
>JAKSBJ010000132.1 GCA_022361195.1 Flavobacteriales bacterium | reverse complement strand
TGTTGCCGCCCGGGGTAGGATCGTTAGGTTGGATGGTCCGGCTGTTTGGAACGACGCGCTATGAAAGGCTTATCATCACTTTTTCGATTCGGTGGAGGCATGGTATTCGGGATCATCTGCTGGTCCTTCGTGACTGGTGCCACTTTTGGCACGGGAAAACCGGCCGCTCCGCCGCAAATTAATCTCGATCCGTCTCCCCTCGACCAGGAAATCAAATTGGCCACCAGTTTTGCACCGGTGGTCAAGAAGGTGGTCTCCAGCGTGGTATCGATCAAAGTCATTCAACGGGAAGGCATCGCGGCATCCCCGCTGGAAAATGATCCTTTCTGGAGATTTTTCATGCCGGACGAAGCACCTCAGCCCAGAAGACGAGAAACGCAGGGGGTCGGCTCCGGAGTCATTGTTTCCAAAGACGGCTACATCCTGACCAACAACCACGTCGTGGACGGAGCCGAACAGATCACCGTCGTGCTGCAGGAAGGCAACAAGGAATACGCTGCCGACATTCTCGGAGTGGACAAGCATTCGGATCTCGCTGTGCTGAAGATTGATGCGGAAGATCTGTCACCCATCACGTTGACCGACAGCCGATTGTTGGAGGTGGGGGATGTGGTATTGGCCGTGGGCAGTCCTTTTGGCCTGGCGCAATCCGTTACCATGGGGATTGTGAGTGCCACCGGTCGGGCGGGACTCGGGATGATGGATATTGAAAACTTCATCCAGACCGATGCCTCCATCAATCGCGGCAACTCCGGAGGTGCGCTGGTGGATGCGCAGGGACGGCTGGTGGGGATCAACACCCTGATCATGAGTCGCTCCGGCGGCAATCAGGGGGTGGGGTTTGCCATCCCGGTGAACATGGCTCGCGGTGTAATGGATCAGATTGTTCAGTTTGGCAATGTGCGCCGTGGTCTGCTTGGGATTTCCATGCAGGAAATGAGCGACAGCATGGCCAAACAATTCGGTCTGGAATCCAACCGGGGTGTCCTGATCAGTGACGTGTCCCAAGGGGGACCCGCCGATGCCGGGGG
>JAKSBJ010000109.1 GCA_022361195.1 Flavobacteriales bacterium | reverse complement strand
TTGGTTGGTTCAACGGGGTTGAAATTGCCAATAATTATATTGGAACAAATGCCAACGGAACAGGAACGCCTTTAGGATTGATGGCTTTGAACGGAATTTTGGTTGATCATGGTTCAGCCAATAATGTTGCCGTTGGAATCTCTTTTGGTGGAGAAATTGTAGGCAATGTTATTTCAGGAAATCAGTTTGGAATTCAACTTTCAAACGTCGGAACCGGCTTTGAAGCGATTGGTAATATTATAGGGCTTCAAGCCTCTGGTTATGGTGCTTTACCTAATACAGAGGATGGTATTCTGGTATTGGCTGCTGTTACCAATTCAGTTCAAATAGGTCAATCCAATCGAGGGAATATTATTTCTGGCCAAAGTAACCCTGGATCGGCAGGAATCAGAACATACAGCTCTGCTCCAATTATTCAAGCCAATTGGATTGGTTTAGATTCCAGTGGAACTTCACCTGAAGGGAATAATGTTGGTATCGTGGTTGAAAATGCAAATGATGTTACCATAGGAGGTGGATTAGCTGATAAAGGAAATGTGATCTCTGGTAATGCAACGCATGGAGTTCTGGTTAAAGCTGGAAATAATGTTCAGATCATGGGGAACTTAATAGGAACTGATGAAGGAGGTGCTACAGCTGTTCCCAATATGCTCTCAGGAATTAATATTAAGGCTGGAACCAACACAATTATTGGTGGCTCAGCAGCCAATCGGAACATCATTTCTGGAAATATTGGAACTGGAGCAGTCGGAATTTTGTTGGATTCTACCGGAACAGGAACAATGATTTCAGCTAATTATATAGGACTGGACATCAGTGGTAGTGGTGCCTTGGGGAATTGGCAGGGAATTCGCTTAAATGAAAATCATAATGCATCAATTGGAGGAAGCCCATCCACGGGCCTTTCCAATTATATTGCAAATAGTACCACAGCAGGTGTGTCCGTCAACTCTCCAAATGACGTTCTTGTAGATGGAAACATCATAGGTCTAAATATATCCAATGCTGCGGCCTCAAATTACTTTGGTGTTGAAGTAATAGCCCCTTACGCTGAAATCGGATTAACGCACGGAAATACAATCTCAGCCAACACCTTACACGGTATTTATATTACTGGTTCGGACTCTGTTTTTGTTAATAATAATCACATTGGTACCAATTCACTTGGGCTAAATGGAATAGGTAATGGAGGTGATGGAGTTCATATAGATGAAGGGGAGTACAATCAGATTGGAACCCTACAGTTAAATGTTATTGCTGGAAATACTGATGCCGGAATTCGTTTAACAAATAATTCTAATCAAAATCTAGTTTTTCAAAACAATATTGGTTTTGATGCTGATAGTCCAAATGCAAACAATGCAGGTATCATTGTTCGAGATGGTTCTGAATTCAATGTGATTGGAAATATATGGTTAACTCAAAAAAACACGATCAGTTTCAATACTAACGCAGGAATCAGAATTGAAGATTCCGATAATAATTTTATTCCGGCAAATACAATCGGAAATGAAGGTTTAACCACCTTAGGTGGTAATGAGGGGAACGGAATTGAGATCATTGGTTCTAATGGAACAGAGATAGGGGATGAAAGCTATTTGGGAACGGGTCGATATAATGTAATTAGTGAAAATGCTTTTGATGGAATTTATATTGAGAATTCTGACAACACCATTATCTATGGTAATACAATTGGACTTAATCAAGCCGGGAATACAGTTTACAGCAATGGACAACATGGTATCTCTATTGATGCTGATTCAGACAATACTCGAATTGGAAGTTCTGGGTCAATCGTGAGACGGAACACTATTTCAGGGAATACAGGAAATGGAATATTTTGTGATGGTTCCAACTCTATAATCCGCCGAAACTTCATTGGAATGAATATTACAGGTTCTGTTCTTTTAGACACTCAAAACAATGGAATCGTTTTGGGGTCTAATTCAAACCTTAATATAGTAGGTGGTAGTCGGTTAACAGACTATAATGTTATTTGTGGAAATGAAGATTTCGGAGTTCAACTGTTTGGAAC
>JAKSBJ010000016.1 GCA_022361195.1 Flavobacteriales bacterium | reverse complement strand
TTAGTCCATTAGTCCTGTGGCTTTTCCATTTTCATCGACATACCACCCAATACGAAAATCTTTAAAACGACCATTGATTTTGAAGCTTTTCCAGCATCTTTGACCATCTTCACCAGTGTAGTTAATACTAAATTCACAGTGCTTGATTTTATTTTTTCTTATCCTCAGGTTATAGGTGAACCGAATTCCAGCCGCTTCAGCTGCTTCCCTAATGGTTTTAAAATCTGCCTCGGTTGAGGTGCTGCTCACTTTAAATAAAACTTCTCCGCTGGTTGAACCTTGTGTTTTGGGTTCATTTTCGGGGAAGAGTTGAGTTGAATCGTCACTTTCATCCAGGATAAAAAGGTCATCGGCTTTACCAAACAATGTTGTTTTCTCTGTGGTTACTGGAATAAGAATGTCGGTTGAATCATCTTTTTCTTCCGTTGTAGATTCAGCTGATACTGTTTCTTCCTCTTCTGGCTCGTTAACGATGGTTTTAGATTCAATAATTCTTTTCACCTCATTGTCTTCTGAGGTAATAATGGTCACTTGTTCAATGTGAGTTTCATCTTCATTTTCTGTGATGGTCTCAATTGGTGTGGCTTCTTTTTCAGTATTTGGAGTCGCTAAAGGTTCTGTTTGATTTGTTGAACCTGAGTTTAAACTGAATACTGTAACAAACGATAAAATTCCTACTGTGCTTACCATAATCATCATTTTTAATTTAATGGAGAACGTCGCCCATTTGGCCAAAATACCCACAGCTGCTCCTGTGGCTAAACTGCCCACAAAAACCTTTTTGGTCTGCTCATAAGAAGCTTGCGGTGCTTGATTTCGTGCACTTTCAAAAAGTTGATCTAATCGCTGATTCTCTTCTGTCATAAGCTACTCCTTTCTGCGTTTTGTGGTGATTCAAAGGTCAAAATCTCAGTCAGTTTTAAACGTCCTCTTCTGAGACGCTGTTTTACAGCTGATTCTGAAGCATTTTGAATTTGGGCGATTTCTTTAATAGAAAATCCACTGATTTCAAATAAAATGATGCTCTCTTTTTGTTCCTCAGGTAGGCAGGATAAAGCCCTGTGTAATAAATGAACCTCTGCTGCCTGTTCGGGACTCTGTGTTTGAGCATCTACCAAATTGACTTCTGAAATCTGTGTTTTTTCGGCTTTTAACTTGCGGTTATCATTGGCTAATAACCGAACGCTAATGCTGAATAAAAAGGATAAAAAGGCCTTCTCCGATCGTAAAGAATCCAGTTTTTCATAAGCAATAAGTAAGGTTTCATTCATGAGATCGGTATACTCCATTTCTCCATAAACTCGTGCTCTGCAGAAGCGTTCGAAGCTGTCGTGGACAGGCTCGTAGAGTTTTAGAAATTTGGCTTGTTTCCTTTTTCCCATGGAATCAATTACTTATTCGCGTTCAACCGTTAAGTGTAAGCAACAGCTGAAAAGTGACACACAAGGTAATTTTTTTTTGAAAGTGAGCTTAATTCATTGAAAAATGTCCCACATTGGGGCAAATAATTAACAAAAGACCTCACTTATTAAAAAAAGAAATTTTTTATTGATTTTTATAAGTCCTAGTGCTTACGAAAGCACTACCTTTGTGTAGGTTTTAAATGAGGTAGCAAATAAATCCCTAAATCAAAAAATGTCAGAGCAAAAAACGATTAAAAACGCTTTAATTTCAGTTTTCGATAAAGGCGGATTGGACGCCATTGTCCAAAAATTGGATCAATTGGGTGTAACCATCTATTCTACAGGTGGAACACAAAAATTTATTGAAGATCTTGGTATTTCGGTTGAACGAGTAGAGGATCTAACATCTTACCCTTCCATTTTAGGAGGAAGAGTAAAAACATTGCATCCAAAAGTTTTTGGTGGAATTTTAAATCGGCGTTCGCATGAAGACGATCAGGTTCAGATTGCTGAATATGAAATTCCAGAAATTGACCTCGTAATCGTTGATTTGTATCCGTTTGAAGATACAGTGGCATCGGGAGCTCCTCATCAAGACATTATTGAGAAAGTAGATATTGGAGGAATTTCATTGATTCGTGCAGCGGCAAAAAATTATGCCGATGTGGTAATCATTCCATCCAAAGAACAATATGAACCGTTTTTCCGAATTTTAAACGAATCGGGCGGATCAACAACTGAAGAACAACGAAAAGAATTTGCTGCTGCTGCATTTAATGTTTCTTCGCATTATGACACAGAAATTTTCAACTACTTCAATGCAGGTGAAAAGAATATGTTCAAGCAAAGTATCACCAACTCAAAGGTGTTGCGTTATGGAGAAAATCCGCATCAAGAAGGAATTTTCTACGGAAAATTAAATGAGATGTTTGATCAGCTTCACGGAAAAGAGCTATCGTATAACAACTTGTTAGATGTTGATGCTGCTGTAAACCTAATGGCCGATTTTTATGAGGGAGAACCTTCTTTTGCCATTTTAAAACACAATAACGCTTGTGGATTCGCTAGCCGATCTACCATTAAACAAGCTTATGAAGATGCTTTAGCTGGCGATCCTGTTTCAGCTTTTGGAGGGATTTTAATTTCCAACAAAGAAATTGACGTTGAAACAGCTACTGAAATCAATAAATTATTCTGCGAAGTGGTAATTGCTCCTGCTTATGCTGAGGAGAGTTTAACCATTTTAAAAGAGAAAAAGAACCGAGTTATCTTGGTTCAAAAGGAAGTGGATTTACCTAAAAAACAATTCCGTACCATCTTAAATGGAGTGTTAGAGCAGGATAAAGATTTGATTACGGATAAAGCAGCCGATTTTGAAACGAAAACATTGACTTCTCCTACTGAGGCAGAAGTGAAAGATTTGGAATTTGCCAATAAATTGGTGAAACATACCAAATCCAATACCATCGTTTTGGCCAAAAATGGTCAATTATTAGCGAGTGGAACCGGACAAACCTCACGAGTAGATGCTTTAAAACAAGCTATTCACAAAGCACAGTCATTTAATTTTGATTTAAATGGAGCGGTGATGGCGTCGGATGCTTTTTTCCCTTTTCCAGATTGTGTAGAGATTGCACATTCGGCGGGAATTAAAGCCGTTATTCAGCCCGGTGGTTCGGTAAAAGATCAGCTTTCAATTGATTTTTGTAATGAGAATCAAGTAAGTATGGTTTTCACAGGAAACAGACACTTTAAACATTAAAAACACCAGACTCGTCGAAAATTGGGCGGTTTAAGGTAACCCAGATTGCCCTTTTTGAGTAGAAGTAATAATATTGGTTTAGGAATAAACAGTACAAACTCGTATTCGCAATGGGATTATTTGATTTTTTATCGCGGGAAATTGCTGTCGATCTGGGGACGGCAAACACCTTGATTATTATGAATGACAAGGTGGTTGTTGATGAACCTTCTATCGTCGCAAAAGACATCCAGTCCAACAAAATAGTGGCTATCGGAAAAACCGCTCAACAAATGCATGGTAAAACGCATAAGTTGATCGAGACGATTAGGCCATTAAAGGATGGGGTAATTGCAGACTTTGAATCGGCGGAGCAAATGATTCGTGGAATGATAAAAATGATCAAGGGAGGGAATAGACTCATCTCACCTTCTTTGAAAATGGTTATTTGTATTCCATCAGGAATTACCGAGGTAGAAAAAAGGGCGGTACGTGACTCGGCTGAACATGCTGGGGCAAAAGAGGTTTATTTGATTCATGAGCCAATGGCTGCTGCAATTGGTATTGGAATTGATGTGGAGGAGCCAATGGGAAATATGATTATTGATATCGGAGGGGGAACCTCTGAGATTGCGGTAATTGCCCTGGGAGGAATTGTGTGTGATAAGTCAATTCGTGTGGCAGGAGATGATTTCACCAATGATATTGAGGAGTACATGAGACGTCAGCACAATATCTTGGTAGGTGAACGTACAGCAGAACAAATTAAAATTGAAGTAGGTTCGGCAATGACCGACCTCGGAGATAAAGCCCCTGAGCCTTATGCGGTTCGTGGGCGTGACCTTATGACGGGTATTCCAAAAGAGATCCAAATTACCTATTCCGAAATTGCTCATGCTTTGGATAAGTCAATCTCAAAAATTGAAGAAGCGATTTTATCGGCTTTGGAGATGACTCCCCCTGAGCTTTCGGCGGATATTTATAAGACAGGAATTTACCTAGCCGGAGGAGGGTCTATGTTGAGAGGATTAGATGATCGAATTTCATTAAAAACGAAGTTACCAGTGCATATTGCCGAAGATCCACTAAGAGCTGTGGCAAGAGGAACGTCTATTGCACTAAAGAATATCGATCGATTCCAGTTCTTGATGCGTTAATTTATTGTGGACCAAAAGCACAGAATGATACAAGACAATGCGGAGACTGCTACAATTTTTAAAGAAATTTAGGGATTTTTTGATCTTCTTTATTCTGCAGTTATTCGTATTGGGTCTCTTCTTTAATTCAAAAAATTACCATCGCGCTACTATGATGAACACCTCTTCGGGATTGGTGGGATGGTTCGTCGAAAAAAAGCACAATATCACCAAGCACTTTGACCTGGTGGAGGCCAATGAAAAATTGGTTGAGGAAAATGCTCGTTTACGGGCTTTAATGCCAGAAAGCTTTTACAAACTTCAAGATCGTATTTACTATGTGAATGATACTTTAATGCATCAGCAATATGAGTATCTTCCAGCCGAGGTGATTAATTCATCATCAAACAAAAGGGATAATTATTTTACCATTAACAAGGGAACCGACTTTGGTATTGAAGAGGGAATGGGAGTAATTTGCAAAGAAGGAGCAGTAGGTCGGGTGACGGCTGTTTCACAACATTACGCACTCGTTAAAAATCTCTTGTCCGAAAACATCCGTTTGGGAGTTAAATTGGAGAAGAATAATGAATATTGGATCATGAACTGGGATGGCCGGGATGATCGAATTGCACAAATTGAAAACGTAAAACGAGATGTAGAGTTAGAGGTGGGAGATACGGTCGTAACTCGTGGAGGAGCAACGATGTTTCCTACTCACATTCCAGTTGGAGTAATTGATGAGGTGGTCTCAGTAGATGGAGAACAAACTATTTCACTAAATATTAAGCTATTTGTAAACTTTAATGCGGCTTACCATGTGTATGTGGTAAAAAACCGATTTAAAGATGAGCAGAAGGAACTAGAAGGAGATCTTTTTAATGCCCATGAATAACGTTTGGATAAAATACGGATTGAACTTTATTTTGGTCGTTTTGATTCAAGGACTGGTGGTTAATAACATCCAGATCAATGAATACCTCAATCCAATGGTTTATCCTATCATGATTTTAATGCTGCCCTTTGAGATGAATATCATGGCTGCTATGATCATGTCCTTATTATTGGGAATTTCAGTTGACGCCTTTAGCAATACGTTTGGTTTACATGCCTCTTCGGCTCTTTTAATAGGATATTTACGCTCATCTGTTTTGGGCTATATTAAACCACGTGATGGTTTTGATAATACCCTCTTACCTTCTATTCACGATATGGGAGTAAGCTGGTTTTTATTATATGCTTCTATCATTTTGCTGCTTCATCACCTCTGGTTTTTCTCTTTTGAAATCCTGCGTTTAGATTTGATATTGCTGATTTTAGCCAAAGCGTTTCTTTCTTTGTTTTTCTCGCTTGCTCTGGTTATTTTGTTTCAGTATATTTTCTACAAACCTTCCAGGAAATGAGAGATATAGAAAACAGAAAATATATCATAACATTACTGTTTATTCTCGTTGCGATGATTTTCGTCGGAAGGTTGTTTTACATGCAGGTGGTGGATGATAAGTGGAAGGAACGAGCTGCAGAGATTTCAGAAAACAAAGTGGTCACCTATCCGGCACGTGGAATTGTTTATGACCGCAACAAAGAAAAAATCATTGCCAATGAGGTGTATTACGACATTAGGGTAATTCCATCTCAAGCTAAAAATACCGATAGCGTAGCCTTGGTAAAATTATTGGATATTCCCATGGAGGAATATGTGGATAAAATGAATAAGGCTCGGGACTATTCTTACATCAAATCGTCCGAACTAGTACGACAAATTCCACCAAATGAATTTGCTGAGATTGCACCTCAGATGTATAAGTTTCCTGGCTTTTTTGAGGTGGCCAGAACTTTGAGAATGTATCCTAAAAATACGGCCGCCCACGTTTTGGGTTATATGAATGAGGTTTCTCCTACTGATATCGAAAGAATGCCATATTACAAGGCTGGAGACTTTATCGGACGAGAGGGAATTGAGAATAAATATGAAGAGGTCTTGCGTGGAAAAAGGGGAGTAAAATACCTCTTGCAAGATGCCGTTGGAGTTACCTCCGGAACATATGAAGATGGACGTTTTGACACACTCGCCCTGCAAGGAAAAAACATCACCATTTCGTTGGATTGGGAACTGCAGGAATACGGAGAAAAACTCATGCAAAACAAATTGGGATCTATTGTGGCGATAGAACCAAAAAGCGGCGAAATTCTGGCGATGGTTTCTGCTCCAACTTATGATCCAAATTTGTTGGTAGGACGACGTCTCGGAGAAAATTATTACAACCTTCAAGAAGATACATTGTTACCACTTCAGAATCGGGCTACTTTGTCCAAGTATCCACCGGGATCAATCTTTAAAACCATCATGGCATTAATTGGGATGCAAGAAGGAGTTATTACCGAAAATTCCAGTTTTGCCTGTCAAAAAAGTTTAGTAGGATGCCATAATCATCCAACTGCGGGTGGAGTTTCAGATGCTGTAAAAATGTCCTGCAACCCTTATTTCTATCAGGTTGGGCGAAGAATTATTCAACAAGGAAAAAAGAAATCACATTTTGCCGATGCAGCTATTGGAACCGACATTTGGGCGGATTACGTAAAGAGTTTTGGAATTGGAACTGACTTGCACACTGATTTTCCAGGGGTTATTCGAGGGCATGTTCCAACAACCGAATATTACAATTCAGTTTATCACGAATACGGATGGGCATTTAGTACCATTTACTCCATTTCAATTGGTCAGGGAGAGGTGGAAGTAACACCGCTTGAAATGGCAAATTTGGCTTGTATTATGGCCAATAGAGGGTACTATTATTATCCACACTTTATTAAAGAGATTGAAGGCGGTTATATTCCGGACATTTATACCCAAAGAAACTACACTAAGGTAGATAAAAAATATTTTGAACCCGTAATTGACGGAATGTGGCGAGTAGTTCATGAACCTGGGGGGACTGCGCGTAGGGCAAGGGTAGATAGTTTAAATATTTGTGGTAAAACCGGAACTGCCGAGAACTTTAAAATGGTAAATGGTCGTCGGGAACAATTGGTTGATCACTCGGTTTTTATGGCCTTTGCTCCTCAGGATGATCCTCAAATTGCCATTGCAGTTTATGTTGAAAATTCTGGTTTTGGTGGAACCTGGGCAGCGCCAATTGCCAGTTTGATGATGGAAAATTATATCACCGGAACAATTAGTGATACGGTAAAGGAGAACAGAATTCTAAATGCCGTTTTAATCAAAGATGATGTCTCTAACATTGTAAAGCCTAAGAAATAGTGAGAGAGAGTGAAGATAGAATATTATCTAATTTGGACTGGGGCTTGATGCTCATCTACTTTATTCTGGTTATTGCAGGGGTATCCAATATTTATTCATCTGTTTACGATGCTGAAAAACCGGGCCTTTTTAATCTGGACACAGAGCATGGCAAGCAAATTATGTGGTTTGGAGTTTCCATGTTTTTAGGTGTGATTATCCTGTTTTTAGAGTCGAGCTTTATTCGAAAATATGCTTACGGATTTTATGGTTTTACGATGCTTTTGCTATTGGTTGTACTGTTCATGCCAGCCATTAATGGAGCTCATTCCTGGTTCGCCATTGGAGGTTTTGGTATTCAGCCTTCAGAATTTGCCAAAGTAGGGGTGGCATTGGCCTTAGCACGTTTTCTAGGACAATCTAAAACACATTTACAAGCTAATCGTAATCGGGCAGCAAACATGGGAGTTGCTGAACTGTGGGGAGTTATTCCTTTCATCATGAAAAACTTTGAGACAGTGACCATTTTAGCGATTCCGTCTATTTTGGTTCTCCTACAACCGGATGCGGGAACGTTTATTGTCTTTACTTCTTTCATTTTGGTACTGTATCGTGAAGGGTATGCAGGAAACATTCTCCTCTTTATTTTAATTGCAGTTTTCATGGCTATCATTACCCTTTTAGTGGCTGATGACAGCTTTATGTTCCCTTTTCTTAAAATAAAACTGTCGGGTAAAACAGGAATTGTAATGTCTTTGTTAACGCTAGGGCTAATCTTTTTCCTATTGATCAAATATTTCGTTTTAAAACGAAATCGTCGCTCGCTTTACCGAGCCTTGTTTGGAAGTTTAATTGTAGCCATTATCTTCGTTAATTTCATTGAGGTGGGTTATTCTAAAATTCTCCAGCCCCACCAAAAAGAACGGATAGATCTGTTTTTAGGAAAGATTGATGATCCAAACGGAAAAGGATATAATATCAACCGGGCAAAGGCAGCTATTGGTTCGGGAGGATTTTTAGGAAAGGGATATCAGGAGGCGACATTAGCCAATGCCAGCCAAAAGCACGTTCCTATGCAGAGTACAGATTTTATTTTTTGTACCTGGTCGGAGGAAAGGGGGTTTTTAGGTTCCTTTTTACTCATTGTAATTTATACCACATTGTTGATTAAACTAGTGATTATAGCCGAACGACAGCGGTCAAGATTTACACGTATCTATGCCTATAGTGTGGCTGGAATTATCTTTTTCCACTTCATGATTAATGTGGGAATGGCTATAGGATTAGCACCTGTAATTGGTATTCCATTGCCTTTTTTTAGTTATGGAGGATCGTCAATGATGGCATTTTCAATTTTGATATTTATCTTGCTCAAATTAGATTCAGAACGTAAAATTGTTCTTCAATAATGGAAGAGAGACCAAAAATGCCCGTAGGGCTGCAATTACTCATATTGCTTTTACTTTGGATGGCTGGAGGAGATTTACTTGGAGGCATTTTTCAAACGCTTTGGCTCCAATTTTCGGGAGTACCTCTCGAGGAAATGGATGTGACGCAACCTGCCTATGTTTTACCAGCGACATTTTGTTTTCAAGTGGGTAGCTTAATATTGCCACTCTTGCTGTTTAAGCGAATTACCCAACAGCCCTTTTTTGAGTTTATCAGATATAAAGGTAAGCTGAGTATTAAATGGATTGGAATTACTATTGGAATTCTGGTGGTGGGGCTTTTGGCCATGCAAGGACTAAGTGTTATTAATAAAGGTCTTGAAAATCTAATTCCGGATAATCCCCTTATTCAGTATGAATATGATGTCAATGAGCTACAGAACAAGCTCTTGATTCATGATAATTGGGGCTTGTTTATTGGAACCATAGCTTTAATGGCGATTTTACCAGCCATTGTAGAGGAGCTTATTTTTAGAGGGGTTTTAATGGGGAAACTAATGGAAACTTCGGGTGGAAATCTTCACTTTTCGGTGATTGTATCATCTGTCATTTTCGCCGGACTTCATTTGCAACCACTTAAATTACTTCCCATGATTTTTATGGGTTGTTGTTTGGGATATCTGTACCATTATACCAAAAGTATTAAGTATCCTATTTTATTGCACTTTTTGGTTAACGCCACACAAATTGCAGCACTCTTCTTTTTTGGAGAAGTAGAGACACAACTTTAGTTTACCAAACAGGAAGTTATAACTCTCTCTAATTGTTTGTTAAATAATTCTACAGATTCTAACATGGGGTAGTGGCCTGTCGTTCCTATCGAATGTATTTCAAATCCTTTTGTACAATGATTTTCCAGCCCTGCAATGTTGGTAGGAGGAACATCACTGTTAATGAGGTGTAGCTTCAAGGGCAAATTTTCTAATCGCCTAGCTTCTATTTGAGTATACTGTATGAGGTGTTGGAAAGAATTGAAACCAATTACTGAATCTGCAGTTGAAAAATCTGATTTTACTCTTTCTTTAATGTCCTCTGGAGTGGATGGGTGAAACAATAAATTTTCTGCAAAAAGGGGAGCATTAGTGGCAAAATCCTCTTCCATTGCTTTAAAAAGAGATTGCATCATCTTGGCTTGTTCGGGAGGTAAGATCAAGTCAATAAACTTAAAATTGTCAACACCTACTAACCCTATAATTGGCTCGGGAAATTTTATAGCTGTCTCCATCATTACTGCCCCCGACATGGAATGCCCTACCAGAATGACATTTTTAAGCTGTAATTCGTTTATAAAGGCAATTACGTCCCGCGCATATTCTTCAATGGTCCAATGATCCCGACTCGCAGTTGACTGTCCGAACCCCGCTAAATCTATGGCGTAGACACTGTATTTATCCTTAAAGTAGTTTAATTGCGCCTCCCAATAGGATGCATTTATGCACCAGCCATGTAAAAACACAATTGAGGTATCTTGCGCCCCTGCAGTTAAGTAATTGAGCGTTACTTTTCCGTCTCTTATTTGAATTTGTTTTTCCTGAACCATCCCTTTGCTATTATTTGTTGTGAGTCAAAATTAAAGGGAAGAACTACTCGCAAAATTGCCAAATGACAATTAATGATTTATTTAATTTTTCGTCTCACTCTACTGAGAGAGGATGGCGTAATTCCGAGGAAAGAGGAGAGCTGTTTTAACGGAACGCGTTGCAAGAGATCTGATTGACCTAAATAATAAAGGTAACGCTCCTCGGCAGATAAGGTTTGGTGTCGAATCATACTATCGACAACTTGCAAAAATGCTTTTTCCCACAATTTGCGACCAAACTCCTGCCATTTGGGATAATGCGCGTAGAGGGCATCCATTTGTTTGGAACTGATGGTTAGTAGCTGAGTATCTTCAATGGCTTCAATGTTGTAGATTGTTGGAGTTCCGTTACGGATACAGGCAATATCTACTAACCAATTATTTTCAAAAGAAAGCCAGGCGGTAACGTCTTTATCATCGTTATTAAGGTACACTCGCAATCCTCCTGAGAGGATGAAGTAATAAGTATCCATTAGCTGTCCTTTTAAAACTAAATGTTTGTTTTTGGGAACTTGCCTTGGTTCAAAATGGTCTACAATCTCATTCAATTGTTCATCGTCAATTTCAATTGTTGAAGTGATATATGCCTTTAGAGGATCCATTTTGTTGTTGTCCTTCTAAAATAGGCAAATCTTTCTTTGAAAAAATGAAAACTTAGAGTTTGACAAATTTGCTACCTTCCCGACCTTGCGATCCATTTAAAACAACCAGGTAACTTCCTTCCACCAATTCAGAAAAATCATAATTTAATTGGTAACCACCCATGGCCAAATAGTCATAATGATAGGCCATTAGCCGTTGTCCTTGTAAATTATAAACTTCTAAATCTAAAGGACCCGATTCGGAAATATCAAAAGTAATGGTGACATCTGTAAAAACCGGGTTGGGATGAAGTGCGAGATTAAAATCATCCTCTTTCTCACCAAATATGGCAATTAAACTATCTCCTGCTTCAGGGTTAATTTGAATGCTTGGACTATCATAAGTTTCACCGGTTCTAAGATTCTTCCAATAAAGAAAAGAGCCTTGATATTCTTCTTCGGCAGTGAGATCAATGGCATTACCATCATAGTACTGACCAACAAAAGGAAAGTCGGTTAACTCAATGGTGTTGCATTGAATAATTCCGGCATTGGCCGGATAGACACCGAGGTAAAAATCTCCAGCCTCGGGGAGGTCAAAAACAACACTCAGTTCGTTTCTAACAATATCTACTCTGTCCTCAAAAAAAGTATCGTATTTGTTATAGTGATTATTCCATTTTTCAACGGTTCCATACCATTTACCAAAATGACGATTCATGTCAAATTCTATCCGAGATTTTGCATTGTAGATATAATCGAGAATATAATCGGCTTGAAAAGAAGTGTTCATTAAGTCGGCGTAACGATTGATAAAATAACGTCTAAACTCGGTATGATCTAGTAGCTTTTTAAGAATGATACAATGGATGTTGTTTTCACCATACGTTCCTAAAATAGTTTCTAAACTGTGGTAGGCTAACTGATCAGAGCCATAGTATTTAATGGCAGCGTCTAAATCACTAAATAGGTAACGGTACCTGGGTTGGGAGGCAGCATTCCAAAGCTTTAAGTTGTTATACGGCCAATCTCTATTGTTGAGGAACAATTCATAAATAAAATAATCCACCATCGACTCTAAATCAATCCGTTCTTCGACATAATCAAAATTAGCCTGTATACTTAGATCATTGGCTTCAACAAAGTCACCTAAATCCCTAAATTCAACTGAATCTCCATCAATGATGAAAAGCTCTTCCTCTTCAAGCAAATTAACACTGTCAGGATTCACCTGGTGATTATTGGCTAAATATGGAGCATCCAATTTTTCACGCAAGTTATGAACGCCTATAAACTCACCATTGATGTAAACAACAACAGGCAAATAGGCCTGAACATCAATATTAAATCCTTCGTGTAGGGCAAAATCGTGCAAAATGCCATCTTTTAAGTGAGTAATATTATAGTCACTTCCCGAATTACGAAGCAAAAGTCGCCGGAATTCATTGACATCTTTCTTCTTAAAATACTGATGGTTAAAAGAAGACTGATCAAAACGATTTCGAGCCACTAAACGTAAGGATTTCATGGGCCTTGTCCGAGAAATGGTTCCACCATGAATACGAAGTTCACACTCAAGAGCTTCAATTAATTCAAAATCAGAATTAAAGTATTCGTAATAGGTAACTAAGGAGGTGTCTTTCCAATAATTGGCCCCATAATGCGGATGATCAGGTTCGGCATCAGGTCCTTCGGAATAGATTCCAATGGTTTCATCAAAAAGAGCAGTACTATCTACAAAGAGGTGAATAATGTTGAGCTCATGACCTCTATGAACAAAAAAGGTACGATAAGTTCCGGCTGATGGTAATAGTGAATCTCCAGTACAAAAAGCCATGATAGAGATAGTCTCCGAAATTGAAAGCGGACTTTCGTAGGAGTGAATAACGTCCATGTCTCCGTTTATAATGTACCAAAGGTCTAATTCGTCAGATGGAGATTCAATGGGAAGGTGAAAGGGATCATAATTACCCGATATAGTTTCGATAATGGGACTTTGAGCATAACCTTTGTAGGCAGTTGAAGCACTGTTTATAGCATTGGGAGTTGGGTTTTCATATACGAAAAATTGTGAGTCCAGCCGACCGTAAGAATGGTTGGCGCGTAATTTAGGTTGAATGATTGAATCAATTAGGTTAGCATCTTCATCAAACAAATAAACTCGCATACCTTCTCTCACCAAATTAAATTGAATGGTGGTATCATTGGTACTTAATTCGTCAGCGGCAAAAACACGATATTCTCCTACAACTAAATCAACTTCGGGAAAATTCCACTTTGTTGGAACAGTAGGATCATCTGATAAATAGTATTCCTCCAAATCAATGTCAGATCCTGAATTATTATAAACCTCAATCCAATCTGCAAACCCTTCAATAGGATCTTCATAGTTATTCTGATTAGAAGGGCAAATTTCATTCAGTTGTAACTGAGCTGTAGCAAGAAATGGAAGCCAAATGGCAAAGAGTATATTAAGTGTTTTAATCATTCAGAGCGATGGTGCTGTATAGTGTGAATACGTAAGATAAGCTTTAAGGGTTGTAAAGTGTTTATTCCCTTCTTTCTTTTGACGAAATTTTATATTCAATCATTACACTTAATTGGTAATTAGAAGTATCCAAATTGGCATTCCAACGAGTGTCAGGATTAGATCCACTTGCCGTGTAATGATCGTTTTGTCGTACAAAATTATTTTGCGCTATATAGTCGTGAAGATTTACCTGTTCGGAATCAATGGTGAATTGACTTAATTTGGAATTTTCATCGCAAACACATTCTGTTTGAGTTACTTCCGGAATGTTCAAACCTGTTCTGAGCTCAATATTATCAATGTTAAAGGTATTGCAACTAACATTATTATAAATATGGTAACCTAAAAGGTATAATCCACCAATGGAAGTTAGAAAGAACAGAGCAACACCTCCAATAATGATGAACGCTTTTTTCATAAACTAATCCAGTTGGTTTTAGGGATCAGAAATTAATTGTTCGGTCAAAAAACACAAATCTGATCTATCAAACTAACGTAGAAAAAGGAAATTTATTCGGTTTTATCAGCCGAATAAATGATTTTTAGCGCATCAATTTCTCGGAGTTCTTCTTTGGCGAGAGAAACCGTCCGCATACCGACGTCTTTATGAACCTTAAATGATGTTGGAACTTCTAGTATACTTCTTCCTTGGGGAATAGAAGAACGTTTCCATTCTTGAATGGCATGGTAGTCGTTGATGAGCATATCGTCCAATTGAATTCGGGGCTCTGTGCCGTGTTCGGCATTTGTGGGGAAACCAATGTAGAGAAAGTCAATATTGTCTTTGTCTTCTAAGGCCACAGCTTGGTCGGCGGTGGGTTTTTCAATATCAACTTGTAAATTCACTTCTTTCATGGTAGTGGCCACCATAAAAAAGAAGAGTAGCATGAAAATGATATCCGGTAATGCAGAGGTGTTGACGGCCGGAATACTTTTTTGTTTTGATTGATTAAAACGTCCCATTACTGTTCAATTTTAGATTCGATAATTCGTTCAGGGACCAAAATTCGAAGTTGTTTTAGCCTCTCTTTACCTTGTTTGGTATGTTCATTTAGTTCATGATAATTTCCCCATCCTAGTTCGGTACATTTTTCCTGTCGGAGATCATTAACAACCTTTTTTAAGATGTTTTGAATTTGTATGTAGATTCCAAAGGAAGTGTTGGCCTGATTGTCAATTTTAACAATGGCCATTGTTGAAATTTCGTAGAACGATTGGGAGGAGTAAAGTTGACAAATTGACTTTTTTTGTTCCCACTTTTGAAGTTTACGGGCCATAATTTTGTTGTGGGGGTGAAGCGATAATTCATGTTGGAAGTAGTTGATTTTTTGCTGACATTGGGCCAAGCTGATCAAGTCATGTTCCGGCATGGTTGGATCGACAACTATACCATTGGCATTAATGGTATAGAATGATCGACTTACTTCTTCAAGTTCGCTAATTTGGATCCGCTGATCTTCTACAAAAAGTTCGTCTTTGGAGTTGACGGATATTTCAAGAACGTCGGGTTCAGTTACAGGTGGGATATCTATAATTCGATCTTGTTTCAAAGGAAGGTTTCTGGCAATTCCGGCATCCACTTCCATAGTAGTGGTAACAAGAAAAAAGATGAGTAATAGAAAGGCAATGTCTGCCATGGAGCCGGCGTTTATTTCGCCGATGTTTCGCTTAGCCATATCAATTTGTTTTAATAATTACAATTTCAAATGGTCTTTACTTAAAAGCAAATTCCATTGAGCATTAAAACAAATTCGGATGATCGCATTCCGTTGTAAACTGAGTACAAACGGAGCCGATCTGTCATAATGATCCCCTTTGGCCTAATAAATACCTTAGGCCATAAAACAGTAAAATTTGTCCGGAGGCAGTGCTCCGAACAAATTTTATAATGATTTAGGTGATCGCGTTACTGGATTTTAACCAGAACTAAATCGAAATAAGATGAACTAGTCTCGCTGATCAGCGGAGTAGTTTATTTTGATCGCATCAATTTCTCTTAACTCTTCTTTTACGTTAGAAACGATTCTCATTCCAACGTCTTTGTGAACTTTAAGAGATGTAACAATATCGAAAGGAGTTTTTCCTTCACGTGCTTTCATTTGCTTCCAGTCACTTACAAAAGTGTAGTCAGGTGCAAGCATATCATCCAACTGAATACGAGGCTCAGTTCCCTGAGAAGCATCCATTGGGTATCCGATATAAATGAAATCAACATTGTCTTTGTCTTCCAACTCAATAGCCTGGTCGGCAACCGGCTTTACAACATCTACCTGCATATCTACCTCTTTCATGGTTGTTGCAACCATAAAGAAGAAGAGTAGCATAAAGATGATATCGGGAAGTGCTGAAGTATTAACTCCAGGGATATCTTTATTGCCTTTTTTCTTAAACTTTGACATAATTATCTATCAATTCGTGCTTCCACAATACGTTCAGGAACTAAGATTCTCAACATTGCAATCTTTTCCTGACCGTCAATTGTTTTATCATCCAGTTCATAGTAATCCTCCCATCCAAGTTCCTCACACTTTTTAACTCTTAAATCGTTAACAACCTTTTTAAGAATGTTCTGAACTTCTAGGTACAATCCGTAAGAAGTATTCGCCTGATTCTTTAATTGGATGATGGACATTTTAGAAATCTCGTAATAAGCTTTTGTTGGCATTTCCTCACAAAGAGCCAATTTCGTTTCCCATTTTTCCTTCTCACGATTTAAGTCTGCATTGTCAGGATCGCTTTCGAGCAATGTTTGCAAGTTCGCAATTTGAACCTGACAAGAAGAAACTGTTCGTAATTCGTAAGTAGGCATAGTAGGATCCGTTTCGTTCCCTTTACTGTTTGCCGTATAAAAGTCCACAACGATTTCTTCCAATTCATCCAATTCAATAAACTTTCCTTCAACCATTAACTGGTCGTTAGAGTTTGCAAGAATCTCAAGAATATCTCTTTCACGGATGTCGATAGGTTCTTGCTCAACATTGTCTCTTTTCAGAGGCAAGGTACGACCAATACCCGCATCAACTTCCATGGTAGTGGTAACAAGAAAGAAGATCAAAAGCAGGAAGGCGATGTCTGCCATCGAACCTGCATTGATTTCACCAACTTCTCTTCTAGCCATGTTTTATTCAATTATTTTTGGAAGTATCCAAGGATACCTCTTACCATTTGCAATACGATTAATCCGATTGCAACAATTACCAATACAAATGTGGTTTGGATACCAACACCACCCCAACGTAGTGAAGCTTCAGTGGCATCTTCTAATTTGACGATTGCTCCTGTAGTCTCAACGGTTGACATTGAATATCCGATCAAAACTAAAAGACCGAAAACAACCAAACCGATCGCTGTAGGAATAAATTTCTTAGGGTTCATGATGATCCCCCAGATAGTGAAGACGGCAATGAAAATACCACCTCCATAAAGCAATGCTAGTGAATAGGACACCGAAGAAGAAACAGCTGAAGTGTCCATCACGTCTTGACCTGTTTCAGGATCAACTTCTGGAGCCGTCCCCATTGCATTGATAATCAGAAATACTCCGATTACTGCAATAACAAACACTGCGATATTCAGAATTAATGATACTAATTTCTCGTTCATAAGCTTTTATTCAATGTTAAAGAAATCAACATTTAAGGCTTAGCCCGCAGTTGTTACTTTGTGTTTCAACATGATGTCGATCAAAGAAATCGAAGCATCTTCCATATCGTTTACAAGGCTGTCGATTTTCGCCAACAAATAGTTGTAAAAGATTTGTAGAATAATCGCAACGATCAAACCGAATACTGTAGTCAATAGGGCTACTTTAATACCGGATGCTACAACCGTAGCTGAAATTGTACCTGCATTTGCGATGTCGTCAAAGGCCTGAATCATCCCGATTACCGTACCCATAAACCCAAGCATTGGAGCCAAGGCGATGAATAGTCCAATCCATGACATTCCTTTTTCCATCAATCCCATTTGAACACCTCCATAAGCAACTACTGATTTTTCAACCATTTCAATTCCTTCTTCAGATCTGTCTAATCCCTGGAAGAAGATAGATGCAACTGGTCCTCTAGTGTTTCGGCAAACTTCTTTTGCAGCTTCAATACCTCCTGAAGCTAAAGCGTCCTCAACTTTCTCCAATAACTTTTTAGTGTTAGTTGAAGCTAAGTTCAAGTAAACAATTCTTTCGATGATTAGCGCCAATCCAAGAATTAAACAAAGAAGTACAATCCCCATAAATCCAGGACCACCTTCGATGAATCTTGTTTTAAGCTCTGTAGAAAGTTCGAATCCACCATCATTTGGATCTTCGTCACCAGAGTTTACTTCTTCTCCTCCAGCTGGTGGTGTTTCAGCTTCTCCTTCGTCAGCTCCTTCTTCCTCCATAACCTCATCGGTTGCCGTAGTGTCCATTTCCTCAACTGCAGCGGCATCCTCTACTTCGTCTTGTGAGTAAACTGCTGAAGAAACACCAAAGGTTAAAAAACCTGCTAAAGCGACTAGTGCTAATACTTTTTTCATAAGTCAATTTTTAATTTCCAATCGTCAAATGGAATTTTCCGCATTTAAGCGGATCATTACATGTTTATTTAATTTATAATCTAAATACAAAAACCCACTTTTTACGTATAGCTCAAAAAAGTGAGTGTGCTAAAGTACAAAAATTTATAATTCGTGCTAACTATGAAGACCTTTTTCAAGTCCTTTTGACATTAAGTTATCGTTAATTCTCCTGAGATATTCTTTTCCAACAGAATTAAGCGCTCTTTTCGGTCTTTTGTCTGGCCCAAAACATACATCAATTTTGTGAGTGCGGCTTCACGGGTTAAATCCCAACCGTTACAAACATCTAACTCCAGAAAAACCTGCGAAGTTTGATATTTTCCTAACTCAACACTTCCTTTTTGACATTGACTAATGTTGAGGATAATTCCACCCTCATCCAAATAGCTTTTCATCATATCTCTAAGCTCTGTGGAGGTGAAAACATTCCCGCTACCAAAAGTTTCTAAAAGAATAGCTTCATTCACTTTAATATCAAATAATGATTTTAGAGGGTGGAGCTGCATTCCGGGATAAATTGAAATTAAACTGATCTTTTGGTTAAAAGATGTGCCCAATTGCAATTTGTCCAATGGAGAACGGAACAGTGCATTTTTGTCAAAATTGATGTGGACACCAGCCTCTGCTAAAAGTGGATAATTATAACTACTAAAAGCTTCAAAATTCTCTGCATTTACTTTTGAAGTTCGGTTACCGCGAAGTAGACAAAACTCAAAATATAAAGCAACTTCCTGAATTAAAGGTTGACCATTGTTATCTCTCAATCCTGCAACTTCAATAGCGGTAATGAGATTTTCTTTTCCGTCAGTTCTAATTTGACCAATTGGTAGTTGAGAACCGGTGAAAATAACTGGCTTTTTTAAGCCTTGAAGCATAAAACTCAAGGCAGAAGCCGTATAGGCCATGGTGTCTGTGCCGTGTAAAACGACAAAACCATCATAATCAGCATACTTGTCAAAGATCGTCTGCGCAATGGTGGCCCAAATTTCCGGATTCATGTCAGAAGAGTCAATAGGCTCTCCGAAAGAATAGGTTTCTAATTCATAATCAAACTGCTTTAACTCCGGAACACATCCATAGAGGTGTTCAAAGTCGAAAGGTTTTAAGGCTCCGGTTTGGGGATCATTGATCATTCCAATGGTACCGCCGGTATAAATGATTAGAACCTTTGGGTTTTGCATCGCTTTTGACAAATTAAATAGTTCGATTACAAAAATAGTATTCAAATTGAGTCAACGGTAAGAATGGTTTATTTTACCGTTGAATGAGGAAGAATTAGGATTTATTTTTTGCCAAAATTCAAGGAAGCACCTAATCTTACCATTAAAGGAAAACGAAAATCCAAATTTTGGGAGAGTGGGTATTTAGAGTACCCTTCATCAAAGTAAGGGGCACCTTTTGTGCGTTTTGTTGTTAAAAAGGCCTGATTGACATTGAGGTACCAGCCAAAATTGTTTTTCTGTTTTTCAATTTGAAAAGCCAATCCTAATTGGGAGGTTGAATAGCTCAATGCCTGACGAGTTCCGGCTAGTGGAGAGAATTCTGAATAATAATCTGGGTGATCACTTGATGCAGTATAGCGATGCACAATTCCAAGACCTAATGAAAAATTGGCGGGAAGTTTTCGTAAGTACATTAGCTCATAATCCGCTGCGTAACGTATTCCCTGATGAACGGCTTCGCCTTTATAACCTAAAGGAACATCTTGAACTAAATAGGTATCCATTCCAATCGTATCTCCATTTCCAATATCAGTTAATTCAAACGAAAGTTTATCGGAGTAAATTTCAAAAGAGGCCGAAGCACTTAAACGAAGCTTCCACTTCTTAAATTCCAGTAAATTGTATCCTAATTGAAAATAGAATCCACTGGCAACAGAAGGTGATTTATAACGGACGTTGTATACTTCGGTTTGGTAAACAGGAGTGTAATCATTAGCAGGAGCGGATAACCTCTCCATACTTTTTCCAAAGTAAATACGATTGGTTAAACCTGCACTAAGTTGAAATCGAAATTGAGTGTCCTGCGCAAAAGAAAGTAATGAACAAATTGTAAAAATGGTGGTGAGTGTGTTTCGCATACTCTTCTAAAACAACTGTTCCCGACTAAAAGTTACAGCTTAAAAAGTTCTTTGGCATTTTTAGTGGTTACCTCGGCCACTTCTTCAATTCTAATTCCTTTAACCTCTGCCAATTTACTAGCCACGTAGGTTAGGTAAGAACTTTCATTGCGTTTACCACGATTGGGTGTTGGTGCTAAATAAGGAGAATCGGTTTCTAAAACCAAATGCTCCAAATCAATATCCGAAATGCTTTTATCAACACCACTATTTTTAAAGGTTAGTACACCCCCTAAACCAAGCTTAAACCCTCCATAATCTAAAATACGTTTGGCTTGCTCTGGTGTTCCGGTGAAACAATGAAAAACACCTGTAAGCTTTTCATCATTGAGTTGGTCAACAACTTCAAAGGTTTCCTCAAAAGCGTCTCGAACATGAATAACAATCGGAAGTCCTAATTCTTTAGCCCATTCAATTTGTTGGGCAAAGGCTTTTTGCTGAATGTCTAAAGTGCTTTTATCCCAATACAAGTCCACACCAATTTCTCCAACCGCAACGTATTTTTTAGTGAATAGATGTTCTTTAATGATGGCTAAATCATCCTCCCAATTCTCTTTTACAGAGCAAGGATGTAGTCCCATCATTGGGAAACAATTTTGCGGAAAATCTTCACAAAGTTGATGCATTGACTCAATGCTTTCTACATCAATATTGGGAAGTAATAAAGTTTCGATTCCAGAATTAATTGCCCGTTGAACGACCTCTGAGCGGTCTTCATCAAATTGGGGCGTAAATAGGTGGGTATGAGTATCAACAAATTTCATTAGTGCCAATCGGGACAAGTGTCACATGCATTTTTGGTGCGAAGATAAAAAAGAACTCCGCCCAAAAGTTCCCATTGAGCAAAAACAAATTTGTGTTTAGCATAGTGCTGATTACCTAAACGTGTAAAGTTTTTAGGCAAATGAATAAATCCAGCCGATCCGTTGGTTTGGAAAAAGAAACGGTTAAAAAAGTCGAATCGTAAACCACTATGCAATGAAATTCCGTAACCTGCAAATTTTAAATTGGTTGAATATCGGGTTCCATCCCAATGAAAATCTGTTTGGGTGATGACAGGACCAAGCCCCCCTCCTAAACGACGTTGAATGGCAAATTTGAGGTTCTTGGTCTTATATAATGGTGCTGTATTATTTAATTGGACACTGATGTAGTTTAAACCATTAGTATTTTCATAATGCAATTCTGAGTTGTTAATTGGAACAAATCCATCTGCATCAGTATAGGTTCCGTTTAAGCTTCCACTGGTTCCTTCAATAACTCCATTTAAACTCAGATTTTGTCCACCAGCCATAACATATTTCATGTGATCATAACCAATAGAAACATCCCATCTGAACTTGTAATACCAACCAATCCGAATGTTAAATTGCGGAATGGTTAAGGAATCGGGATAAACATATTGTGAGAATCGTTTGGCAGGCCGATCATGTGCTTTTACACTATAAGCTGTAAAATCATAATTTGGACCATGAAAGTTGATATTACTTTTGGTAAAAGCTGATCGATTGTAGCCCCAATAGAAGTAAACTGTGTTTTTTTGAGTTCCAAACTTCTTTTTGTACGAATATTTTTGCGCCAAACCAACAGTTGGAGTCAGCAAACAAAATATCAATAGTATTCTCAGTTGGTTTTTCATCAATAGCCCTTTGTCTTAATTATAAGTAATAGGAGCAAATTTGTTACCTTTTGCTCGCTAAAAGTACAACAAATAATACGATATGGCAGAGCATAATCAACTGGGAAAATCGGGGGAAGAATTGGCAGCAAAATATCTGAAAGAAAAAGGGTATCGCGTTCTAGATCGGAACTATCGATTTAAGGGTTCGGAGGTTGATTTGTTTTGTGAATTTGACAATCAGTTAGTTGTAGTGGAGGTAAAAACGCGACAAAGTTCTTATTTGGCGGGACCAGAAGAGACAGTGAGTATTTCCAAACAACGATCCATCATTAAAGTCACCAATCAATACATTATGGAAAGGGAAATTGATTGGGAATGTCGTTTTGATATTGTCTCTGTGATTTTAAATTCCAAAGAGTTAAAAATTGATCATTTGGAGGATGCTTTTTATCCAACATTTTAAAGAAATTGTAGTCGCTCGAAAAAAGTAAGGTGAAGTGTACGGTAACGTCTATAAATTCGTATCTTTATGTATTAAAAATATATCCAATGAACATCCCCAAAATTGATTTACCCAGAGTGGTCATCATCGGAGCGGGATTTGCCGGACTAAAACTAGCCAGACAAATCGATACATCCTCGTATCAAGTCGTTCTGATTGACAAGAACAATTACCATACTTTTCAACCCCTTTTATATCAGGTAGCTTCAGCCGGATTGGAACCGGATTCTATTGCCTACCCAATTCGTAAAATTTTAGCACGTAAAAAGAATACCTACTTCCGAATGACGGAGGTAAAAGAGATTGATCAGAAAGGAAAAAAAGTCGTTACCAATATTGGTGAAATTGCCTACGATAAATTGGTAATTGCTTCCGGAGCAACAAATAACTTCTTTAATAACGAGAGTATCAGTGATAATTCAATGCCAATGAAATCCTTAACGGAGGCTTTGGATTTGCGGTCTAAGATTTTAGAAAACTTTGAGCAGGCATTAAATACGATGGATTTGGTTGAGCGGGAAAAGCTCATGAATTTTGTCATTGTAGGTGCCGGACCAACAGGAGTGGAGCTGGCAGGAGCTTTGGCTGAATTGAGAAATAAAATTTTACCCAAAGATTTTCCTGATTTGGATTTAAGACGAATGCGAATTCATTTAATTGAGGCTGCACCAAGAGTACTTGCGGCTATGGATGAAGCATCTTCTGTTAAAGCCCAAAAGTACCTGAGCAAACTGGGAGTTCATATTTGGACAGATACCAGAGTGGAGGAATATCATAATGGTTTGGTCAGAACCAACGGTGAAAACTTTTTGTCAGACACTTTAATTTGGGCTGCCGGAGTTAAAGGGCAGATTCCAATGGGAATTGATGCTTCTAAAATTGGAAGAGGAAACCGAATTGTAGTAAACACCTACGGACAAATGGAAGGCGAAGAGGATATTTATGTATTAGGTGATGTGGCCTTAATGAAAACGGAAGCTTTTCCAGACGGTTTACCAATGATGGGGTCGGTTGCTATGCAGCAAGGAAGTTATTTGGCCAAAGCATTTAGTCGTTTGGCGAAAGGTAAAAACGTTCGTCCATTTGAATATAACGATAAAGGAACCATGGCCACCGTAGGACGAAATTTAGCCGTAGTGGAAATGGGACGATTCAAATTTCAGGGAACCTTTGCCTGGATGGTTTGGATGTTCGTTCACCTTATGTTATTGGTTGGATTTAGAAATAGAGTGGTAGTTTTTGTCAACTGGACCTGGAATTATATGAAGTATAATAATGGGCTTCGTCTAATTGTTCGACCATTCCGAAGAGACCAAAAAAAGAAGGAAATTCAACGCGAAGAAAGAAATCGCGCTTAGGCTGTTAGCTAAATCATTTAGTTTCTAATTGTTTTCATTTTAAACAAAGTGAAAATGGCACATTTTTTGCTCTTTTTAGAAGAGAATCCAAAAAATGAAACTGTTAGTTCTGATCGCACTTCTGTGTCCTCTTGTAAATTTAGGGGTAAATGCTTCTGTTCAGGAGCAGAATAAAGCAGCAAAGTATATTTTGGATTATGAACCAATGGAGGTTCGGGCCGGTTCAATCTTTGACATAGGTTTGCTAAGTTCCATTCCAGAATCAGACAGTTTAAAAGAAGTGAGTTTTTTAGGACTTAAAGTTGAATTGGAAGGTCCGGTGAAATTAAAACGAAAGCTCAACAAACTAAAACTGGAGGTTTTACACCAATCCAAAAAGAAAAATCAGGATCCTTTTATTACACTGCACCTTTTTGATACCAAAGGGCAAGCTGTTTACACGCATTACATTCCTGTTATTTACGATAGAGATTATCAAATTTACTACAGAGCAAAAGAAGGTCAAAAAGGTAAACGGATACCGGTCGAATACCTTTGTCAAATACAACATGATCATGAAATTATGTTGCACGATTCGGACTATTGTCATTATGAATATATAATTGACGAAAGAGTTCATGGTCAGGAGGGTGGAGAAGGTATTCCGTTAGAGGTTTATGTTCAAATGGTACCTAACGGAGAGCGATCTAAACTATTAGAAATTGCTGTAGTGAATCCTGAAACAAAGCAAAAGGATGTGCGTTATTTAAGTCCTAATGCTGGAACCATTACCATTGAAACAGCGGGAGGAAATGGGGGAGATGCCATGACTTGCATTAAGAATGGTGGCTATGTTCCATACTCTTATAGCAATTCATCAGGGAATGTGATTACAGAAGATATTGAATCAAATGGTGGCGCAGGAGGAGATGGAGGAAAAATCACTGTTTACATTACTGCTGAAGCTCGAATGTTCTACCACCAAATTTATTTGAACAATCCAGGAGGTGAAGGAGGAAAAGCATCCAATGCATGTATGAGAGGAGAAGATGGGGCTAGAGGACGAACCGGTGATATCGTAATTCTTGAGTGGAATCCCAAAAATGTCGTAACCAATTAGTTAAAAATGTATTTAAGGGATATACCGGATGGCCAAACCCATAAATAATTTGCATTTTCGACCACCTGATGCTGTTTAACTCAAGATTATATTTTATTCTGCTGATTGTCTTGTTTGGAACCCAACTATCTTTTGGGCAATCTTCCTATGTCCATGTATTTTCTAAGCAAAGCCAGTTGGCACTTGAACATATTCAACATCATCAAACAACTTATGATACCATCTGCAAAAAACGTGCTTGCCCACCCACTTTTTTGTTGTCAGTTGTATTGCCCGAAATTGCCAATTACAATGGCTTTATGGATGTTCTTGAAACACGCTCATCAGAGGTGTTTTATGCCCAAATGGGTGGTGATTACGCTAATTTTTCTCTGGGACTTTTTCAAATGAAACCTTCTTTTGCTGAGCAGTTGGAAAAAGCAGCAATGGAGCAAGAAGAACTCAGTCAGTTTAAATTTTTAAGCTATTATCAAATCAAAGATTCTGTCGAAATCCGCGAAACAAGAATAGCTCGCATTAAAGATCTGGAATGGAGAACGGAATATCTCTGTTGTTTTTACCACCTCGTATCCAACCGCTTTAAAAACGTAAAATTTAACAGCGAATATGAAAAGTTAAAATTTTACGCCACCGCCTATAATCATGGATTTGACTGCGATGAGGCCAATATCCGAAAGTGGATGAACATTGCCTTTTTTCCTAATAGTGGTGCAGAAAATGATTTTATATACGGACAAGTTTCTATTGAATTTTACAAAATACTCAGTCAATATGAAGAATAAGCAATGGTCGATTGTTTTCGGAATACTTTTTTTATCCCTAAACCTTTCCGCTCAGGACGTCCAAACCGAACTCATCTATCAAATTAAGGATAATGAAAAAATCATTCATCAAGATGAACATCGTATAGGCCTCAACGGAAAAGGAAAAGAGTATATACTTTTCGTAGAACGTTATGAGAATGGGGATACGAATCACTATATGATTAAAAATGGGGAGGAACATGGACCTTACGATCACATCTTTGATCCGGAGATTTCCCATTACTATTACCAAAAAGACTTTTACCATTTTGTCTATCACAAGGATGACATGCGCTACCTAAACTGGAATGGGAAAATTTACGGTCCTTATGAAGAGCTGGGTCCTCGTGGAGGTTGGTATCACTTTGTTTCGGAGGGCGAAGATAATTTGCTTTTCACTTTTCGTCGAGGTGAAGATTATTTTGCGAATGTCAACGGAACCGAGTACGGACCTTACGATAAAATCATGCAGTATTACACTACCTATTCCAGAGACATGAAAATTTCTGAGAATGGAGACTTCATTTTCCAATACGAAAAAGACGAAAAGCACTATTTCAATGTTTCTGGAAAAGTCTATGGCCCAGCAGAAGATTTTAGTTCCTGGAGAAATATGAGTGTCTCCCAGTTTTATAAAGGATATTATTGGATTCGATACAAAACAGATGATAAGGCATACGTTATTATTAATGGGGATCGGCATGGACCATATGATGAAGTGAAGAAGGTTGATGTCACTAGCCCCAATGACTTTATATTTAAATACGTTGATGGAGGTAAAGAATATTTCAATTTTAATGGAGAAGATTATGGGCCTTATGATGAAGTAAAAGGAGTTAAAACTTCTCCAGGTATGATGATGTATTACACAAAAAATGGAGATGATTATATTCAGACCAAAGGTCAAACTTTTGGACCTTATAAAAACATTAAAAAGCTGAGTTATTGGAATGACGGAACCATAACCTATATATCAGGAACAGATAAAACCATTTGGGTACATATTAATGATGAAGTTCTTGGACCGTATGATGAGGTGAATAGTACATTAATTAAACGAACTCAAGAAGGAGGCATAGGCTTTAAATACCGTAAGGAAGATGAGTATTTCATGTATGTCAATGGTAAAAGTTATGGTCCTGTTTTGAAAGGAAGAGACTATTTAAAATTGATTGGAAAAAAGGCTTTTGGTTTTAGCTATAAAAATCCCGAAGACAAGAAGTATTATGTCAATATTTCTGGAAAAAAATATGGTCCTTTTGATGGCCTTGATACCTACCAAATGAGAATGTGGGGGAAGAAAGATTATGTATTTAAATACAGTATTGATGGGCAGTGGTATGCTCAAATGGGTAAAGATACTTTTGGTCCTTATGAAGAAGTGTATGTCTTTAACCTAAATGGAAAACCCTGGTTCAACGCTAAAAAAGAGGATGGAGATTATACTATTTTAAATGGGGAGGAGGCAGGTCCTTTTAAAAATGTCTGGTGGAAAGATAGAAGTGAACGAGAAGCCGGAATTTTTTATTATTTCCAGGATGGAAAACGCTATAAAGTGGATAATGGTAAGGTAACTTTGGATTTTGTGTCGAAAGAAGAAGGTGAAGAAGATCCCCGATGGCGTAAGGCTTACGGTGATTACGACGGAACCCAATTTGTTTATTCATACAAGAATGGGAACATCCGTTATAAGGATACTACTTATGCA
>JAKSBJ010000321.1 GCA_022361195.1 Flavobacteriales bacterium | reverse complement strand
AGGTAAGAAATAGAAGATTAGCTTCAACCTAAAGCATCTTATCGTTTTGCTGCCTCTTCGAGTTTCGCCATTTTTTCTTCGTAGAATTTTTGTTCTTTTTTGTTGCCCAGCATTTTATGACATTCAGCAATCTCTGTATTGACGGCAATATCTTCACTGAATTTGTCATAACATAGCTCATAAGCCTTTAATGCTTCTTCCCATTTCTTTTGGTAATGATTCGCATAGGCTACCCAACGATATCCGTCAACAGGAGGAGAGATTTCAAAACCTAAACGCTCCGAGGCAGCTTTGTAAAAGTCTTTATACTGCTGGACACTCAACTCCTCAAACGGACTAATAAAGCCATAGTCACAATCTTTGAAAACAGCAGACAATCCGTCCATAATACTGTACATGTACATCGACACGTGATCTTCATCTTCGTAGATACTATAGCCTACATCAATGTTTGGATAGTCGGACAAAAATAACCTGAGGGAATCAATTAAGACGATGTGAGGATCTACCTGATCTCTTGGTCCGTCAAATGCTAAACCAGAGGTAATGTAAACATTGGACTTAAAATCTTTTGGTAAGTTCTTTTTCAAATGTTTGAGAACATCTCCCTGATTATACCAAATACTTCCATCACAAATTAAAAAGGCCGAAAAAGAATGCTGAATGGGCATAACGTAAGCACAAAAATATCCTCCTAAGGAATGACCAATGAGAGTGTTGAATCCGTTGGTAGAATAGTTTTGATTAACCAAAGGAATTACTTCTTCTTCAAGATGTTTTAATAATTGCATGCCCCCTCCGGTTTTACTTTCGTCAAAAGCCCCAGTTGGTTCAGTTTGTCCGCTGGCGTCAAGTTTACAGTCCGTAAACGTCATGTCTTTTATGCGATGTACCCAATCTATTTGTGGAATACCTACTACAATAAGTTCAGATATAGCGGCTTGGTTCATGTAAAATTCTTTGGATAATGCATAGGTGATATCATAACGAGTTTCAGCATCTAAAACGTAAAGGGTAGAGTAGGTTTTGCTCGAATCGTAGTCAACGGGTAAACCAACCCAAATGTCTCTACTGTCCCCAAGGGCTTCGGATTCAATCGTTGTCTTTTGCAGACATTGAAAATTGGTGAATTGAGAATAAGAAATAGTGGCGCAAAGCGCGAATAGAATAAAAATGGATAGTCTCATGTTTTAGTTTTAAGAAGTCCATTCAATATAGATTTTTCTTTGAGTCATTTTTTCTGAAAATGAAATTTGTTATTGGATTTCTATTTTTGATTTTGGCTTGGTTTTATTCTTTGTTACGAAGTTTTTTGGTTTGTTTTGTTTGGATGCTATTGCGTGGTTTCTGTATGGTGAAGCATTATTTTTAGGATTACAATTGTTCTTTCAAAAACCGATTGTCATTAATTAGTTCATTACTCAATTTTAATGGGAAAGCCTTAATGTAATTGGAGAACAATTGATATTTTTAGCTCCAATGGAAAAAGGAGTCATTTTAACTTACATCATTGGTGTTTTGGTTATTGTGAATGTCTTTTTCATGCTTATTGGGCCTTTTGTTTGGATTAATTCGAGTTTACATTTTTCTGAATTGACAGAATTTGAGGAGAATGGCGTAAAGACAGTGGGAACAATAGGCTTTAAAGGGGAACCAAGAAGAGGAATTACTCAAAATCATAGTAAGGATCATTATTTCGTAGCAGTTGATTTTGTGAATGAATCCAATCAAGTCGTGTTTATTCCTGAAGTAAAAGTTAAGTATCCATTATGGAAAAAACTCAAAATATTTAAGGAAGTAGAACTACTTTATCAGCAAGACGAAAAAGGAAAATACGAGGCCATTTTAATAGAATCCTACGACTTGGAGAATATTGGATGGAGTTATCATCCCATTTATGGTAAGTGGATGACTCTTATTTCATGGGGAATGTTTTTGGTTGGGGTTGGTATAATTGTTCGACTTTGGTTACGGAATGGCAAGGTCAGGAAATCGAAACGTTATGTTAGAAGAAACTAATTGATTTGTCAGAAGAGAGTATTTAATGCAACCCATTTTAATCCAAAACCATCAGTATTCATAAATAGTGACTTACACTCTAAAAAATAAACAGATGAAATTGAACCACCTATTAATTGCGATGGCCTTATTGAGTTTTTACAGTTGTAAAAAAAGTGATGAACACAAAACAGTAGAGGAATTGTATAATACCTACAAATATGGGCGTATTTCGGAATGCAAACACGATGGGGAAACGGTCTTTTCAGCAGAGATGAATGCTTACGATGCTCCAACGGTGGTTTATGATGCAGAGGGAAATCAAATAGGGAACTGTAATTATGCCTGGGGTAGTGTAGACTCAATTTGCAATGAGTTAGAAGATTGTGAGGTTGTTTACCGGGTAGAGGATAACATTTGGGGGCAAGAAGCCGTTGACAAATATGAATTAGGCGATTAAGAATCGTTCACAACAGATGCTACATAATCTTCCAAATTCTGAGTGGTTTTGGTTTCATCAGTGATAAAATCTAACATCATTTCGTAAGCCATTGCCGAACGCTTTTTACTAAATGCCTTTATTTCGGATGGAGTTAATTCCCGATTAAGCCGTTTTTTTAATTCGGTTAATAGACTCTTAATAAACGAATCGTCCAACTTACTCATAGTTCAATTTTTACCGTTGTTTGTGAAGAGGTTGTTAGTTTTTGTAACTCTGATTTTGCTCTTTTAGCTGAGAGTTGGTATTCAAATTGAATGAAGTCAGAAAGTTCCTCCAGAGAATCAAATTCCATAGAGGTCATATAATCTTCATATTCATCCTGAATCTCTTTCCAGTCTTTATACGATTTGTTACTTAAGAGAACATCTCCTCCTCTAAGAAATATAAGATTAAGCTCTTCCACGAGAAATTAGGATTTGGACTTTTTTAACTGCATGATCTCTGCCACTAATTCGGTTCGGTCAAAATAAACTTCGTTCCGTTTTATTTTTCCTTTCTCATCAAATTGCACTAAACAAACACCAATGCAAACAACAGTTTTAGAGGCAACAGGTATGCTTGCTTTCCATTTATTCAAAAATCCACCCTGCATAGGAATGGCCTCTATTTGTTCCCAAATCCAATTGGGATTTTGGTTTAGAAGCCTAGTGAAATAGGCAATGAGGTCAGTTTTTCCTCTAATTCCTTCCGGACAGCCAGCATCCATATAAAAACAATCATCTGAATAGTAGCTAGCTAGTTCCAAAGGTTTATTCCCTGTCCAGGCTGGAAGCCATCTACTGGCAAATTTTTGCGCTTCTTGAATGGTGTACATTTTAATATCCGTTAAGTGTATTCAACAAAATAATCATCCTCAGGAGAATGTTTTTATAGGTGGTCTTTATTTCTCTCAAAGGCCTAACTAAATTAGTTTCTTTATTTTTCTTCCTTATGAACTCCAACCAAAGTGAACAATAAGGACCTGATCTTCAAAGTCAAAGTAGATGTCTTTGTTAATATGGTCCGCCCATGGTGCGAAATCTACATCAAATTTCCCTTCTGAAATAAAAACTTTAAAAGGTTGTTTGACCGACTTAATTTTAGCAACGAGTTCAGCCTGCTTTAAATCAATGACTTCCTGATTGTATTGTTCTTTTGAACTATCGTTGATGAGTTCAAAGTTAACCCAGTGTTGAATGTCGTTTTGAATTTCTTCTTCCCAATTTTGTATTTCTTTTAATTGAAGAAACTCAAGATCCCTTGATTCAAAATACCTACCATCAGAGGCGGGGTCAGCATAACGAGGAACCTTGAGTAGTTCCTTTTTTAAAGTTGATAAACAATCAACAGAACTATTTTCTTTATCAATAATATATGCATTAAAAATCCCTCCGGTATTGAGAGAATGATCTTGAATTTCGGTTAAAAGTTTATTCAGTTGATCTTCGAGCATTAGAGATTTATATCATGCATAATAATCGATTCATTTTCCACTTAAATTCATCATTTAATATGGTTGAATCATTGCTTAATAAACTTCATCGGTTCGTTGTTTGACTCCGAATTTTGAATAAAATAAACCCCGGCCGGAAGAGAAGAGACATCTACTCCTTTTGAACTATATGTGCTTGTCAAAACTGTCTTACCAACAGCATCTAAAATCTGTAGTGAGGTCCCTTCGGTCATCGTTCCTGAGATTAAAAGCACATCATTAACTGGATTAGGATAAACACTAAAACTAGCAGTTTCTTCTTCGTCAAGGCCTACGTAAGCTGAAATAGAAATGGCATCAATTCCTATCGAGGCAACAGAACAATCTCCCAGCCCATCTACAATTTCAAAAGAGAGATCGATGTCGGTATCCGTAGCTGTAAACGTAAAAGAAAATTCTTGCCAGGTCGTATCTTCTTCTTCTAATGAGGTTGACAGGTATACTATTTCATCGTCTATCCCAACACCAACTTGCATAGGTGTGGTGTAAAGAAATACATCGCAAGGAATAGCGTGAAAGGTAACCGAATAGGTTTTTCCTATGGTCAAATCCCAAACATGTTGAGAAACACCCTCCTGCGCAACTCCAGCTCCCGAAAGGAAGAGTAGGCTAACATAGGAATTCCCTTCATAAGCTTCAATTTCTCCTTCGCATCCTTCTCCTCGTTGGTCAGGTCCCGCATCAGAACCAAAAATATCCCATCCTGTGGGAGCGAGATCAATCGAGCACAATTCTGGCCAATATTCAAATCCGCTGTTTGCAATTGTTTGTGTGTTACCCCAAAAAGAAAATGAAAGTATGAATGCGGTTAAATAAAATTTGTGAATTCGTTTCTTGCTGTTCATATGGTTAAAGGTAGTGCATTTAGTTCTTATTTAATCTCCAAAACCCAATGCCATTCATCCAATCGTTCAAAAGCATTTTCTATCTCTTCGGCTCCTTGTAATAATAAACTGTCAGGCTTTAAAATGAGTATCTCCTTATAGTTTTTAAAATTAGGTTCTTGGGCAATTTTAGATTCGAGAGGAAAATAATCTCCTGTACCTGTAGGGATTTTGTAGCTTGTAATTAAGTTAATGGTATCAACTGTTAATGGCGGAGTAATATGCTCAAAATTCGGATATTCATTCAGAAAACCAGTATAATGACCATCATTAAATAATCTCAAATGCCCACTTATCATTACCACTGGATCGTTGAACGGAATCAACTTTCCAGCTTTTTCCTTGTTTTAACAAAGTGTATTTCAAAGCTGGATAACGGTTTTTGATCTTCTTAGTAACAAGTTCTGCTTTATCTTTAGAAATAAGGTGAATTTCCTCAATTTCAGGGTAAGCATCGTAAGTTCCTCCGTAAAAGAAATAGCCTACACTGCTTCTGTGGTATTGTCGATTTTTAGAAGTACAGTAGTGTTTAAAGATTCGTCTCATTACCTTCCTCGCTTCTGAATCCTTTGGAGTGAGTTCATTCAGCCTATTTCTGTCAACTTTAACGTAATTATGACAATCTCTAGCCCATTTTTGGAAGGTGGTGATGAATTCAATTAAAGTCTCTTCGGCCGATTTTGATTCATTAGAATCCATATTGACTGATAGATATCGCTCGATTTCAAATTTCATTCTTTTTCGTTCAATACAGCTTCTTTCCTATTCTTCTGAATGGTATTTACTCATCCAATCTTTAAATTCCTGTTGGTATTTTTTTTGTGCTTTTTCAACCAATTCATCGGCATTATTAGTAGCTGAAATTTGATGATTGTCAGTTAACCACTTGCGATAAGCTTCACGATGAGTACTGGCTTCATAGTCTTCTTCATCTTTGTAATAATATGCATCATCCCAATCAATCATTGGTTCGGCATCGTAAGTCAGAATTTGTAAAAAATCCCCAATGTTTTCAGCAATAATATGGTATCCACCTTCACTTCCAAAAGCCACTATTGGGGCATTTTCAAGATTTGAACTTTGATTAGAAGTCCAAAAAGCATAGTTAGATCCTGTACCATCAGCTTGAGCAAAAGCTACGAACGAATTTAAAAAGGTTTCGTCTTCGCAATAGGTCTTGAGCATATAGTTTTCCTCATCGGCATAAAACTCAAATCCTTCCGAAAAATAGTCGTCTTTAGCAATGGTATTGTCAAATTGAAGTAGTTCTTTTAAGAGGGTTGGAATAGTTTTGTTTCCGAATGCTTTTGTCAGTTTGTCGAGTTCCATTTTTAGTTTTATTGAAGTTTGTAATTATCTTCTTAAAACTAATCAATTGTAGCAGACGGGATCAAGCTTTTACGTTTTTTAGTTTCGCTCCTTGATCAATAAACTTCATATTCCGTTTTAGTATTTTGTAATCGATCAACTTCTGTAGACATTTTATTGGGACAATGTGGAACGAGCAATTAGCCGCTCGAATTTCTTAAATCCTTTTTTTACCTGAGAATACAACGAGAAATATGTAAAGAGGGATGAAATAGCTCCAATTATTATACCCATCCAATAATTCTGCACCAGAAAGCCAAGACCAGCAACACTAGTGAAAAGAATCAAAGCAAATATGAATATGTTGGTCAGCCCAGCTTTATACTGAATAGAAATGATTTTACCCGATTGACGAATCCACAGCTTTACCGGAAATAGCATGACTACTTCCCATTTATTTCGACTAAGATGAACTGGAATACGAACGTTCGCCTTGTATTGCTCCATATCATCTACCACATCCAGTCTTTCGTATTTTTCAAACCTTTTTTCAAATGCTTCAAGAAATTCATCTGGTCGGTTAGTCTTTATTTTAAAGGTGGACTGCATAATTCTATTCACTCTAAAATACAAAACATAAAAAAACGGCTTGAGGCAAAATCTCAAACCGTCCTTATTTTTTGTACAATTGTTTCTTTTTATTTCCAGTTGGTATTGCTTTTTTGTCGATTCCCATTTAAATCACTTTTCCAATCGGCTTTTACTCCTTCATCTGCGAAGAAATAAAGTTTATCATCAATGATCTCAAAAGCTTCCGGATCGGGGTTAGCGGTGAAGCCTTTACTTACTGCAAAGGCACAGTATCCACCATATTGCGGTGCGTATTTCTCAGGATTTTCACTGAATAGTTTTTGATTTTCTTCAGATGAAAAACTCCATTCAGCATCCTTCCAGCTAAAAGTAAAGTTCTCATTTCCGGCAACCGCTTTGTTCTCTGTCCAATAAGCCACGGCATCGTAACCATTAATTGCCTGATCCGAAAACATCGGCTTATTAACTTCCTTATGTCCCCAGGATAAGGGAGAAATCCGTTTAACCTTGGCAAAAGTGAATCCGGCAACTAACACTATGACCAATGTGATTAATCCTATTTTTATTCCCTTTTTCATGCTCCTTGTTTTTTCCAGGCTTGTTCTGCTTTATTGGCTGTGTTGGGCAGAACTTTGAATAAAAATTTAGCTACAGGATTCAGGAAGCTATAGGTCTTTCCGTCCCTAATTATGGTGTGTTTACCATTTGTCTCAGGAGGAGTTTTTCCCAAACTCAAGGCAAAAGCACACTTTCCATCATATTCCAATGTCTGATTCTTTTCCATCATTCCCTTTTTTTAGTTGATACCATCCATTTGTTTAATGGGTCTAACCTCAATAGTTCCTTCAGCATCCTCAAACATTGGGTTTGCTTTAGCGATTTTGATAGCTTCTTCTAAACTTTCTGCTGTGACATGGAAATAGCCAACAATAACCTCTTTTGATTCATTAAACGGTCCATCTTTAAAAACACCTTTGTTTCCATGAATAATAGCCCCACCCATTTCTAAAGGCTGAGCTCCTTTTAATTGACCAGCTTCCATTAGACCGCCGATATACTGACCAATTTTTTGAACGTGAGCTTGTTGTTGCTCAGGAGAAAGTCCTTCGAGGTGATCTCCTTTGGTTTTGATGAAAATCATGAATTCTTGCATAACGTATTATCTTGAATGATTAATAAAATTGTTTTCACCTCTAAGTCAAATGAGAGAAAACAAAAGGGACATTGGAATTGAAAAAAAATCAATTTTTTTTAGAATAAGCTTCTAATTTGCTGTTTATGATGGTTTTGTGATTTTGATTTAGGGGTAACTTTAAGGCCTCTTTTAAGGTTGAAATGGCTTTTTGAGTCTCCTGGTTTTGAAAATGGAGTTCGGCTTTGGTGGTGTAATAAGGTAGATAAGAGGCAAGTACCGAAAGCTGCTTTATTTTTGAAATTTCCTTTAAAGCAGATTGAGGACCATTGGTTTTTGATAGCACCACGGCCCGGTTGAGAAGCACAATAGGAGACCTATCAATTTGAAGCAAAAGATCATAAAGTGATAAAATGCTTTTCCAGTCGGTCGATTCAAAAGTAGAGGCAGTACAATGATGTGCAGAGATGGTTGCCAGAATGTGATAAATGGAAATCTCTTTTTGTTCTGCCGCAAATTCGAGGTAATAAAGTCCTTTTTTAATGAGGTCTTTATCCCATTTACTTCTGTCCTGTTGAGCCATATCCAGGAGATTGTCAAATTCATCGATACGTGAATTAAAACGAGAGATGTTTAAAGACATCAAGCCTAGTAGGGCATAAGTGTTAGGGGATTCAATGTGGTGGTTAGAAGCAATTATTTCGGTTAATCGAATGGCTTCTTCGCACAGTTCATATCGAATTAAATGATCACCTGAACTGGCATTATAACCTTCATTGAATAGTAGATAAATGGTCTCCAGGACACTATCCAGCCGTTCTTTAAGTGCATTTCCCATTGGAACCTCAAATGGAATTTGTTGCTCCTTGATGGTTTTTCTCGCTCTAACTAATCGTTTATTGATGTTTTCTTCGTTGGTTAAAAAGGCTCTGGCTATTTCTGGAATACTGAGTCCACAAAGT
>JAKSBJ010000099.1 GCA_022361195.1 Flavobacteriales bacterium | reverse complement strand
TCCTTAATCGCTTGTGAAAATGATGACTGGTGTTACATGCGAATAAAATGTCGCGCAGCTAATGGAAAGCACTATTTTCGAGATAAAGGACAAGACGATCAAAACCAAGTCACTTTCAAGGCTCCGGGAACACAGCTTTACGGCAGAGAAGACTATTCAGGCAAGGATTATTGGATAGAAATAAGTGAACTCAACACAGAAAATAAGACCTTCAACATTCTTATCGAAACCTCCACTTTTTTTATTCGCGACATCATCGTATTTCCAGAACCTCCAGCAACTTTTAGAGGTGAAAATCTGCGATACACAGAGTGACATTTAAACAACAACGCTCCTCAATTTCCACCATAAAAAAACCGCCCAAGGATTAGGCGGTCATTTAGAGTAAAGCGCTTTTTCCAAAAAGTTGATTGCTTAACTTCTAGCAAGAAAAAGTCATTTTGACAAAGATGTTTAAACTTTTAAAACAAGCGCTTGTATTTTTTAGCGCTAAGCTTGTACTATTCGGAATGGCCTTCAGATAAAAACCACTAATTTTACTGTTTCAAACTCCATCTGTAATGACCGAAAACGACCTATTCAACCGCGACAGCATGTATTGGCGAGAAGTTAATTTTATGTCGCCAAATACCATTGCGGAGGTAGAGCTCATCGAACCCATGGTTATTAATGGAGAAGAGCTATCAATTGTCGTCTGCAGCCTTCAACCCTTTGAAGCGGGTATTGTCGAATATGACATGGACAATAGAGGTTCTTTTACAAAAAACGAGGTAATTAGGTGGCCCTTTGTTCTCATTCCCGATCTTGAATTTTATAACAATCCCAGTAATTCTGAGGAGGAACGGAACTCTAAGGTTATATCCATTGAGCATTCCAATATGCAGTCCATTACGTTAAAGGATCAAGTAGGTAATACCATCTTGATAAAAGCAAAGATTTAGTTGAGAGATCATTCGCGAACAAAACGTCCAACCCATTGGCTACAATTCACGTGATTATGTTTGCATTTAACCTTAGACTAAATTCATGAAATACCTACTTCCCATTTTTTCTGTCTTGTTCATTTTTGCTTCTTGTAAAAAACAACCGACAGCCAACTTTACGGTTAGTGACCAACATCCTACTACCAATCAAGAATTATTTTTCACCAACCTCTCAACGGATGGATTGACTTACACATGGGACTTTGGAGATGGAGTCACTTCAACCGAAGAAAATCCAACTCACAGTTATACCACTTCTGGAAGCTACATTATTCGTTTAACTGCCTACAGTAAAAAGGAAAAAAAGAGCCATACTTCCGATATGACCATTACCGTTGAAAAGAGCACGTATGAAAAAATGATTGGACAATGGACCGCTGACAGCACTCGATTTTCATCGTATCAAAACGAAACACTCCTTTCCAGCAATGTTCAGGTTCTTTCGGGCGCCTTTGTTACTTACACAACCGAATTCAAAACTGACGGCACCTATGAAAACAACGTTGATGGGGATATAAGTACAGGTACCTGGTCTGTAGTGAATAATGGACAATCTTTAAAAGCAGATGGAGATATTGTTGATATCCTTTTACTTGATGAAACCAATTTTCACTACCTGGTAGTAGAAGACACTGTAATTGACAGTGACAAGTTTGTGGACAGTATTTTTGTTTACTATTCGAGGTAAAACCTACCCTCCAATTCGTTTAATAGCCTCATCTACCTCGGTAGAAGGATGAAGCTTTTTAGCCTTTTCAAGCAACTTTAAAGCCCCTGCTTTATCTCCTGACTTTTCCGCAGCTTCAACTTGTTCCATTAAATCAAGGTATTTATCCGCCTTGTCGTGCGGAACGTTGTTTAGGCGAACCAACTTCAGTTTTTTATCGGCTCTTATGCCCTCTTCTTTCTTCCAGGTAAAACCTCCAGTTTCAGTGAATAAAAACTCACGCATAGGCTCCTCTTCCATGAAAGAATAGGCTTTTTCGTCCGTTACTTTAAAGAGTTTTTCATCCAAAATAAAGGTGATGATTGAAGGCAAATCTTCTACTTTCTCCCATCGAGTATCTAAATAAAAAGTTTTGGTGCACCAACCTTCAGACTCTACTTGAATCCAATATAGCTTCTGAATAGGGACCGTTACTTTAGTAATATTTCCGTTGGCATCGGACTTCAATTGCTTTACCAACTCCTCTGTTTCCAAATCTTTCACGGTGATTTTCACACGTGGAATTCGCTTCATGTCTTCTTCATTTTTGAAGGACATTTTTAAGTAAAGTTTCACGTTTTTAGCATGCGTCGAGGCCGCAAAAGCAATTAAGATCAGGAATAAGATTCGTTTCATAGCAGGTTCTTTGGTTTTGAGGATTGAAAGATACAAAATCCACTAAAATCAATTCTTCAAAATTCTTGCCAGAATAATTCGGAGGGTTTCGCTTTTTATTTTAGTAGAGCTTCTTGCTGTTTTTGATTTTTAGTTCCTCTTGTCCTTTTTGCTCAACAGCGAATGAACAGAAACACAGCAACGATGGATAGCCAAACTGCTAAAGCAATAAATCTCGATAACTACCTAGTCGAATTTGATGCTCCTCAATTCCTTTTTTGAATTCTTCCAGAAAATCGTCATCTGTAATGGTCTTGTACTCCTCATAGCGTTTTTTGATTTTATAATCCCAACGGTGGTCTCCATAAGCTTTGCTTTTGGTACTAGACAAATGCATAAAGATTTCAGAAGTATAACCATCATTAGACACATTCATGTTTGGCAAGCAACTCATGAACCAGGTCATGGCCTTGGTTGAGGGTTGTCCAAACCAATGGCCCGAACTATTTCGGCTCGACTTTAAACCAGCAGTTTTAACAGCACCGTAGCGATCTTCTAATTTCTCATGATCCAATGGCGTTAACATTAAACCAGCTGTTTTTGGAGCATCAATTGTGTCCAAATACTTACGCGCCGTCAATACCAAAGGACGCGTTCCCTTAAAGGCTTTATAATAGTGAGGAGGTTGAGGGTTCTGCTCTTTAGTGGTCCATCTTATTTGACTACGAATAGGAATATTATCGCTTTGTGCCAATTGAATAATATGCGGCAAAAATTCCTCATCCCATAAATGCATATTGGTGTGAGAAGAAATGGCATCAATCGGTTCATCACCCAATAGTTCACTCAAATAATCAAACTGAGCTGTTAATTCCTCTTCCATTTCAGCCAAAACCGTCTTTTTTCGATTGTAACGGTTCATGCCTTTGTACGCATAAGTTCCTGGCCAACTTTTAACCCCTTCGTCTTTCCGTTTAAAATTAGTCTCTTCGTCAATCATTGCTGGACCGTAAGTGGTATTGAGATGTAAACCAATTCCTACACTATGCCCATTATTACGGGCAATAGTCACCACATTCTTCAGACGATCAATATCATCCTGATTAACAAAATTAGGGAGTACATGGACAGAGGTAACAACTCCATTTTGGACACCTTCAATAATTCCTTTGTTTATGGCTTCGTTTAGGCCGTAGTCATCAGCAGTGATGATTAATCCAGGTTTGGGCATGAGTTAATGATTTAAATATGAAGTATTAAAGTTAAAATTTTCAGGGACTTGGCTTAAATATAAATTAGGTGATGGTTAATCATTTTTAGTAATTTGCCCTGTTGTTTAACCTGAACTTATGATTTCTGCAGCTTCAAAACCTAGAGATGTCCGAATTATTGAATTAAATCACATTAGCTGTAACGGCTGTGAAAACAAAAATGTACTAAAACTTCATTGTTTTACCGACTACATGTACTTCTTCTTTATTCCTGTAATTAGTGGAGGTAAAAAGGCTATTATCACTTGCAGCAATTGCGGTAAGAACTATGATGTTAGCAAACAGTCGGACAATGTCAAAGAACTAGCCAAATTAGAAAAACAAAATCTTCGTATTCCAATTTGGCACTTTACCGGATTAGGCATAATTCTACTTTTCATTGCATCATTAATAGCGTACAATATTTGGGACAATAAACAAGATGCTATGCTGGTAAAGGATCCTAAACCAGGTGATTTTTATGAGTACTCAGATGGTGATGGGTGGTATTCTTCATTTAAAATTTCACGTGTTGACAAAGACTCCATTTATGCCTTTTTTAATAGGCAATTCATTAATAAAGCTACTTCTATTTATGAAATAGATGAGCCTGATAATTATTGGCCTTTTGAGGAGTCCTTGTCGAGAAAGGAGTTGGAACAAATGTATGAGGATGGGGACATTTATGAGATTGACAGGGATTAATTTTTAAATTCTAGTGAGCTTATTCCTTGTTTAGAAGTATAAATTGATTTACAGGCAATCTATTTTTGTCATTTTGCTTGACTTTGCTCCGCTAAAGCTATGCGAAAGCGCGTCAAAAAGAACGAAAAAATTAGTACCTCCGCTAACCTTGCTATGCATAGCTTCGTGAAGGCGATGAGCTTCGGCGACACGCAGAAGGCTCTCGAACATTTTTAGTAATTTGGTTCATTCATTAACCTAATCATATGATTTACGGAGAATCAGCTGCACAAAATGACCGAATCCTTGATTTAAATCACATTACTTGCAATAATTGTGAGAATCAAAAAGTACTACAGCTTCATTGTTACACTAAGCACATACATGTCATGTTTATTCCTTTTGTAACTGCCGGGAAAAAAGCAATAATCATTTGTAGTAATTGCGGTAAAGAATATGACGTTAGTAATCAGTCGGATACTATTAAAGAGTTGGTTAAAATAGAAAAAGAGCACATTCGTATTCCAATTTGGCATTTTTCAGGATTAGCAATAGTTGCTCTCATTGCTTTAAGTTCTATTACATATAATATGTGGGACAACGAACAAGACGCTCAATTAGTTAAAAATCCTCAAGCAGGAGATTTATATGAATATAAGGACGGAGCGGGATGGTATTCTACTTTTAAAATTTCACAGGTTGATAAAGATTCTGTTTATGTATTTTACAATATGCAGTCTATCAATCAGGCTAGCGCGATTGATGAAATAGATAAACCCGATAGTTATTGGCCTTTTGAGGAATCCATGTCACGAGAAGAGTTAGAACAAATGTATGAGGATGGAGAGATTTATGAAATAGATAGAGATTAGTTTTATAATTTAAGTTTTTAGTATTTCAACACCCATCGTTATATTACTCATTTTGCTCTTTGCCTGGTTATTTTACCGAGTTTTTGTTGGTTCAAAAAAAGAACGAAAAGAAACCAAAGAATATAATGAAAGGCTTAAAAAGAGCTTGGAAGATGATCGTATCTACGATCCAGAAACTGGAACATTCATTACGCTTGAAGAAGCTCAATCAGGATTGCCTTTAGACGATAAATCCATCTCTAATTTAATTCCAGAAGAGGAAATCGACGATGTACTTTGGGGAGAACAAGCAATTCATGCCCGCATAAACAATGCTCTTATTGAAGCCAATGCCGAACCCATAGGACTCGACAAAGAGCAAATTGAGATCCTGAATCGATCACATATCCTAAATCACTCAAAAGAATGGAGTTATTCTAAGATGTATCAGACAGCTGCTAGTTCATTCATTCTTTTAATTAATATCACCTATCTAAGAAATCCAGACTCTAGTCATTACGAAAAGCAAATTCTTGGTTTTACCAAAATAAATCAGTCTTTGGGGCATCATGTTGCTGAACCTGCTACACTAGAAAACAAGTTGGTTAACCTAGTAGAGGATGATACAATCATTATTCCCAATTGGGAAGTCACTACCTACAAGGCATCAGATAATATCAATTTAGCAGATGAAATTATTCGTGGGTTCAATACAGAAAAAAGATCTGACGACACTGTATTGGACGAAAGTGAATTTGCACCGATGAGTATAGAGATTATCGAAAACTATGTCATATATCGTTGTACAAGACAAATTCGATTAGAAGACATTAATTCCTTTTTTGTGGTTGAATCTAGATTAAAAACTTATACCTAAAACTCCGGAACCTCATCTTTACCCGAATCGATGATTTTGTTGATTTCATCTTCGGTTTTTTCCAGTTTTTTGCGGCAAAAGTCAACAATTTCCTTGGCTTCTTTGACCTTGTCCGACAGCTCGTCGATCTTAATTTCTTTGCGCTCCAAAAGACCAACAATGTCTTGTAATTGTTTTAGCGCATCTTCGTACTTCATTTTTTTGTCCAAAGCCATATCTATTTCTTTTGGGTATCGGTGATTTTACTGGTGATTAAAGAGTGGGTGGTTAGGGTTTTCATTTCTTTACCTAACAAATTAGTTGAAATTTCATATAAATCGACGTCCTCAATGGTAGAAATGGTGTATCCATTTTCTAATAATCGTTTTGGATCCAACATGCTCAGCAAGTCTTCCAAACCTTTTAATTCAAGCTGTTTTTGTTGAAGGTGATTGACAGACATGCGTTGAATCAGCTCCAATTTGTTAGGTAATTCCGACTCTTTTTCCATATTTAGACGATGTACTGCCTGTCGGGCAATTTTGTTCAACTGCAAATCCAATTGGGCATTTTCCGAATGAATTAAATCCATAAATCGCATCTGCAAACGGTGAGATTCCTCATTCAGTTCAACCAGACTTTCCAGCACCAATTGCTTACTAAAATGGAGTAAATACTTGTTTAAATGGTTAAACTCATCCTTCCTTCCACTCAACATGCCCAAGGATAAATTGAGCAAAGCGTCAAAACTCTTTTGCAATTCGCCCGAAAAAACGCCAATTTGTAAATACAAAAACTTGGCCGCTGCCGTTGGTGTTATGCATCGTTGACGACACACTAAATCCGCCACCACCTCATCGGTTTCATGACCAATTCCAACCACCACCGGAACCTCAGTCAAACAAATTTCCTTTGAAAGTTCATAATCGTTAAAAACATTCAAATCCATTTTACTCCCTCCTCCTCGCACCATCACAATAACATCAACATCATACTGTCGAGCTTCTTTTAAGGCTTCGATTAACTCAGTTGCCGCTTTGTCTCCCTGAACCGAAGCCGGGAACTCCTTCACCTTAAAATTTCGGTAGATTTTGTTTTTGAGCAATTCGTTCATAAAATCCCGATAACCTGAAGTTCCGGGCGAACCAATCAAAGCAATTCGTTTCGACAAAACCGGTAAATACAGTTCCTTTTGCTGATGAAACAAACCTTCCTTTTTCAGTTTCTCAATGGTTTCCTGCTTTTTGCGTTCAATTTCACCATGCGAGAAAGAGGGATCAACGTCCAACACATTTAATTTGAGTCCATAAATTTTATGATACTCAATGCGCATTTGAAAAAGTACTTTATTTCCGGGCTGTAAAATGGCCTTAAGGTCCTCCCCCATCTGCTCTCGCATTCCACGATAAGCCGAAGCCCAAATGGTTGCTGAAATTTGTGAGGTAGTTCTGCCATTTTCACTGTCGGCCAACTCCAAATAATAATGACCTCCCTTTTGGTTGATTTTGGCAATTTCGGCCACCACCCAATAATGGGTCATTCCAAAGTGCTTAAGAATGAAATTCTCCAGTGAAGTGGTAAGTTGACTTAGGGTATATATTTTTTTTTCGGTGGACAAGGGCCTTCAAATTAATCGAAAATTGAAGGTAAGAAAATTTGAACGGAGAACAGGGTTCAAACACCACTTTCATCTCGTCAATTTTCAAATCCAAAAACAAACTATAAAACGGCATAGTTATTGATAAAAGGGCTTAGTGCTAAATCCATTATATTATCTATAATTAGGCTGATTTATGAAAACCTTTTATTTTATCCCCGCTCTACTCTTATTTTTTACAAACCCCTCTTTTTCCCAATGGTCTCAAGTTGGAGAAACAATATGGGGAGAAGTTTCTGGTGACGGCGCAGGAAAAGAAGTTTGTTTAAATTCTCAAGGAAACGTTATTGCCATTGGTGTGAGATCAAATGATGGTAACGGAACTGCTTCTGGCCATGTTCGAATTTTTGAATTGATTGATGGTAACTGGATCCAATTAGGGGATGATATTGATGGAGAAAACAGCCATGATTTTAGTGGAGCATCTGTCGATTTAAGTGAAGACGGATATACAGTTGCCATAGGTGCTGACGGAAATGATGGTGGAGGTGACGGATCTGGTCATATTAGAGTATTTAATTATAATGGTAGCGACTGGATTCAGATCGGTGAAGACATCGATGGTGTCTCGGCAAATGATCAATGCCATACTACCTCTATAAGTGCTGATGGAAAAATTGTTGCTGCAGGATCTCATTATAATGATGAATTTGGCACCAATTCAGGTCAAGTAAGAGTTTTCCAGCTTTTGGATGATGAATGGGTTCAGATGGGAAGCAGTATTTATGGACAAAACTCTGCAGATTATGCAGGAACATCAGTTAGTTTAAGTTCAGATGGTTTAACCTTGGCAATTGGGGTAATTGGTGTTGACATTCCTGGAGTTGGCACAGGTCAAGTTTGGGTGTACAATTTTAATGGAACTGATTGGGAACTAAAAGGAGAAGCCATTAGCGGAGATTTTTATTCACCTGGCTTGGGTTGGTCTACAGCATTAAGCGCTGATGGTTTAACAGTTATTGCTTCTTCTCCTACAAGCAGTTACGGCCCATCTCTAGCAGGTAGAGCAAGCATATTTCGGTATGTTTCGGGAGAATGGATACAATTAGGAGACAACATAAATGGCGATGAATATACAGCCAGGCTAGGAGAATCGGTTGATATAAATTCAGATGGTTCAATCATTGTAATTGGAGAACCTTATCGAAATTTTGATGGAGAACAAGATTATGGACGTGTGAGAATATTTGGTTTTAACGATGGAGAGTGGGTTCAAATTTCTGAAGACATTTATGGTCATTCCATTCACAATGCTGCCGGTTATTCTGTAAGTTTAGCTGTTTATGAAGAGAAGATAACGGTTGCTATGGGACTTCCAGGAGGAACATTTGAAGGAGCAACCGAAATTTATGAACTCGGTATTTCAAACATTGAAAATGTCGTAAATCACGCCCAACCCATCTTACTTCCAGGAAATGATAACAGCTACCTATTATTCTCTAAAGGAGATGAATTAAACGGGAAGGTTGAATTGTTCAATACAGGAGGACAAAAAGTACTCGAAAAAGACATACATGGAACTGAATCATTCAGCGTTCCAACTATGCAAAGTGAAGGCTTGTATTTACTCCGATATACTTCTGACAACCAAAGTCAATCTGTTTATAAATTGATCTTTTAATCATCTGCTATTTCTCAAACACCAATATCTCCATTTCAACAGAATTGGAGGTAGGCCGGATTTTTAGATAACCGAGTTTTATACCTGTTTCGTCTTCAAACTTGACTCCTAAAAAGCTCATTTTATCCAATGGAAATAAGCCTCTGGAGTAATCATATTCAACTGTTATATCATAATGACCGGAATGCCACCAGTGACTTCTCAAATGCACCATGTCATTAATCCATCTTTCATCAGTTGCAGATAACGTTTCTCCTTCATAAAGTGGTAAAGCAAAAACATCCTCTTTTAGATCATAAAAAGTAGCTCCCTCCGTCCAATCAGTAGAATAATAATATTCTTCAGTGACCATGGATCCACTAGAGTCAATCGTTTCTGTGGAATAAATACTATCCGTAACTGTTTCAGCCAAAATAAAAGTCTCTGTATTTAACGGCTGTATTAAAATTTTAAACGTGTGGCTTTGTGAGCCTGAAGTATAGGTTTGCGTCCATTCAGACACCACCCCAATATGAATATCAGCCACCCCGTCACAATTAAGATCAAATGCCTTTTCTTCAACACTTTCACTTGCATCAAATTCTATAGAAAACAATTCACTTTCGGAATCTATTGCTAAATCCAGTTCGCTTTCTGATTGACTGATGCTCGTATGCTTATTACAAGCCGGTACTTCATCCTTTTTACAAGCTGTGATCGCTAAAAGGGTGAATGTGATAAGAGCTAATTTTTTCATGTTTAAGATGGGTATAATGTTTGCGCTCTTAATTACACGCACTTTTTTAATTAAGGGTTTGTGGACACTTCTAAATATTCGTTTAAGTTTATCTTTCGGAAGTAATACAAACTCAATAAAACAAAGACATACAATGAAACATTTATTTTTTCTTTTCGCCACCTTATTCCTTTGCCATTCGGGCATGAGTCAAAACACTAGTGTACAATCCAGTGCGCAAGAAAAAGCACAACAGGTTTGTACCTTACTCTACCCTGCAGGAAGTCGAAAACCCGCTGTCAAGTCCATTAAAATCATGAAGCTCATTGATGGCTTTAATCGATCATATGATGGTAAGTGGTTGGATAATGTGACAGCTGAAAATGGCATGCTAATTTTGCGAAAAGAAGAAGGAGTAGCCCATTATTGGTTTTTGGAGGATGCTATTTTAATTGAAGGAACAAAAGATGAAATTGTAATTCGAATTTAATTTCCTTTACTTACTTTTAAATCATGTTTTTCAAGGATTTATCTCAGGCCATTGGGTCTTACGGAAAGGCTTTTGGGCTCTTCAGCAAATTGGGCTTATGGAGGTTCATCTTTATTCCCGTTTTAATTGGTTTATTGATTGGTGCAGGAATATTGGCATTGGCCTACGGATTATCAGACAATATTGGTGATTATCTAAGTAGTTTTTGGCCCTGGGAATTTGGATCGGAGACGGTGAACTCGATTGGCCATTTTTTAGGGGGTGTAATTGTTTTGGTTTTTGGCCTTATCATTTTTAAGCATGCCGTGATGGCTCTTTCAGCTCCTTTTATGGCTCCAATTTCGGAGAAAATTGAAATTCACCTAACGGGTAGAGCCTTAGATAAAACGGATACGCCGAAGGAATATATGCGGGTGTTGATTCGTGGAATTCGGATTAATGTTCGCAATTTGCTTTTGGAGTTGCTCATTACCATTCCGCTTTTGCTCATGAGTTTTATTCCTATTCTAAATTTAGTTTCTACCGCTCTGTTGATTTATGTTCAATCCTACTATGCCGGATTTGGTAATATGGATTATACGCTGGAGCGACATCGTGATGTTTCGGGATCTGTCAAATTTGTCAGTAAGCACAAAGGAGTAGCCGTTGGAAATGGTTTGATTTTTACCTTGATGTTGGCCATTCCTTTTATTGGGATTTGTTTGGCATTGCCTTTTTCTGCTGCAGCTGCAACGATTGATACGGTGGGGAAACTGGAGAGTAAGGCTTTAGTGAAAAAGTAGGGCTTTCTTTTTTTGATGATGTGGTTTCGAAAGGAATTCGTTGTTTTTTTAATGTCCTTTTTGCTTGATCAAAAAGAACGAAAAAATCAAGGCTCGCGATCATTTTCTAAAATTCTCATCTTGAAATTGGACGCCCTCAATAGTCTCTCTACGTTCGACTCGAACGGGCTTTACTCCAATTTCTTCACTGGAATTTTTACGAAAGCCTCTCGATAGCCGAATATTCTGTTATGATGATAATTTGTTTTATCCGGATAAAACAAAAAAAGGATGTTTTTAGCCTCGCGAAAGCACGTCAAAAAGAACAAAAATGTTAGAATCCTTTTGTATCTTTCTATCATCATAAACCCGAACTATGAAAGCAAAAATATTCTATAGTTATTCCCATGCCGATGAGGAGTTTAGAGTAGAACTCGAAAAGCATCTTTCCATTTTGAAACGAACCGGAATGATTGAGGATTGGCATGATCGACGGATTGCTCCAGGATCAGATTGGGAGCAGGAAATTGATACTGCTATAGATGAAGCTGATATTATTTTATTGTTGGTGAGTTCTAATTTTCTGGCATCAGATTATTGCTACGACACAGAAACCATTCGGGCCTTAGAACGACATGCCGATCCTGAGGATGATGCAGTAATTATCCCGATTATTCTACAACCTTGCCTGTGGGAATTGTCTCATTTTGCTGATGAAAAAATACAGGCCATTCCACGCGACAACAAGCCAATTAGTACCTGGAATAATAAAGATGAAGCCTGGGTTACTGTGGCCAGAGAAATTGTTGAGGAGGTGAAAAAGATTAATAAAACCAAAGAAGAAAAAGAACCCATTTTTATTCATGAAGATGATAATGACAGCCGCATGATGGAACAAATTGCTGCTGATCCAAGAGAGCCATTAGAAACACTTGGCTCATTCACGGATTTTGTCAATGAACACAATGAAACGCACCAGCAAAACAGACAGTTGATCTTGGACTTTCTCGAAAACTACTCCAATTGGTACTTTTCTCCGCTTAGAATTAGACGGTGGGGTGGGCAACAACGGAATTTTGAAGGATTGGCAACCTTAAAATCAACTGAAATTTATCAACTACTCAACAAATTAGAGAAAGAAGGCAAAACCGTTTCTAAAATCAGCCGAAAAGGAAATCCCATTTTCAAATTCAACAAATAAGTTGCTTTAACCGATTTTCAATTCCACGCCATTCCTGCATTAAATTAACAGTGCAAATTCTTACTTTATGCTTTTCCATTTGGTAAGCTTCATCAATTTCTTTCTGCACTGTTGGATAGAGCAAAATACCCTCACAGTTTTTGTTCATAGCATGTGAGGTAGACTTTTCCAAATTGCTCAAATAGGCATGGATTTGATAGAGATTGGTGGAATGGAATTTCTCTACTTCAAAATAAGCAGATAGGGTATTTTTATAATACTTGGTATCAATGACAATTTTTCGATGGCTGGCCTCCAGACTGATGTCGGTTTGCATTTTAGGCAATAGATTAGGATTACTATCAGCAATTGGAGTCGCATTCCAACGAATATCTTCCCTCCTTACTTTAAAAATGGACTGTTCTTTACGGTAAAAATTAAAGACAAACTTTTCAAAGAGCGAAGCCATTGCCTTTTCATTTCGGCTAAAATCTTTGAACTGATAAGTTCCATTTTCCTCACTTAACACACAAGATTCAACAATCAAATAAGAGAGTTTGAGCAAAAAATCGTATTCGAAATTGTTTCTGTGAACCTTTACCTGACTAAAATGGCGTCTTTTAATGTCAATTTCATCCACTCCATGAAAACGATAAAAACAATCCCAAACTTCTTTTTTTAAACGAGTCTCCACACCTTGCGTTCGGGTTAGTATTCTCAAAACCGACTTGATGATTTGATTGTGAAGTACATTAGTCGAAAACTCATCATAGGTGCAAATAGCCTTTCCGTGACGAAAAGAATTTTTGCGGAGACTTTCTTTAAAATCAATCTTACCTTTTACACCCGTATATTCTTTCGAACGTTCAATGTAAAAGCGATCTAATCCCTTTTTGAGTAAACGATTCCCAGCCGAAACCGTCACCCGAGTCAACAGATTTAGAGCATCCTTATAATCCGATAAACTGACGTTTAACTTCTCCGCTTCTTCCAACTTATCCCAGGCATAGCTGAGCAAGTAGTAAATATTTTTAATGGGAATATTCATGAACTAATTTAATAGTTGACGAATGTGATTTTGAGCTAAATCTTCGTTATCAAACCAATATTCCTCAAGCAGAGGAGCAATTTCATGGCGAATGATAAATTCATACCAATTACGGTCTTCTTGATTAGAGTCGGCTTGACAAAAATAAGCGTGTCCAATTTGAAATCCACTTCCCAAATTATTATCATTCCGAATGGCTTCATTCAACGATTCTATCTTAGTTAATAGCTGTTGAATCATGCTTTCATCAACCTCATTAGATCGTAAATACTGTTTGAATTGCTCATTAAAACAAGGCATGATATTGATAAAAGCAAATCGACGACGTAAGGCATAATCCACTACTGCCAAAGATCTATCGGCCGTATTCATTGTCCCGATCAAATAAAGGTTATTGGGAATGTAAAACTTGTCTTCATCAGCTCTGGCATAAGCCAAAGAAACCGCCGAGTGTTGACCTCGCTTATCTTTCTCAATCAACAACATCAATTCCCCAAAAACTTTACTCAAATTACCCCGGTTAATTTCATCAATAATAAAGACAAACTTTTTATCGGGCTGTTGGCGTGCTCGTTCACAAAAACGGTAAAATATTCCGTTCACCAACTTGAAATTTCCATCTTCGGTTGGTCGATAACCTTGAATAAAATCCTCGTACGAATAGGATTGATGAAACTGTACAGTCTCTATTCTTGAATCATCTTTTGTGCCCAAAAGCAAATATGCCAAACGCTTGGCTAAAAATGTTTTTCCGGTTCCGGGAGGGCCCTGTAAAACAACATTACGCTTATACTCTAAACTGTGTTGGATGTTTTGAATTTCTTCTGGCTCAAGAAAAACATCCTGCAAAAAATCAGACTCTAATTCTTGATCATGTCCATATTGATCTTGCTCCTCAGCTAAAGCTTGTTCTTCCGGTTCAAACTGAATTCGTTTATAATCACTTATCATCTCATCCAAATCCATTTGCAGTTGATCCGCATCTAGTTCGTCATTGAGATCGTAGACAGCTTTTATGTGAAAGTTTCCATACTGAGGAGCAGGAGTTTGAAATTCCTGTTGATGCCAATTTTCAATCGTCTCATGTAGTTGATCGGCTGGCCAATCTCTAATATCACCCAACTCTTCACTTTTCCCATAAGCCAGTACCAACTGATTTTCTTCAGGATAAAATAAATACAGTGGATAAACACCCTGCAATAATGAATTTCTACCTTTTAAGAATACAAGTCGCGATACTCCTCCAAACTCAATTTTAACCTTAACGGTAAGATCCTTAAACCTGGATGGAAATTTTCTTTTTTCACCCTGATCGGATTCGGCTGCTTTTAAAAACTGATCAATGTAGTAGTAGAAATTGTTGAGATTATACATTCCCCAAATTTCATGGGCCAATGAAAGCGTGCTTTGGTCAGGTCGTTTACGTTGAAACAAAAAGCGTTGCATTTCACTAATGGATGGCTTTTTTTGAGAACGCATTCCCAAACTCTTTGAAGCACGATACAACACCTCCCTTTTAAAAATAGGCACCAGATTTTGTGTGTTAAAATGAAATGCAATTTTCCATTTAATGGCATCACCCAAATCAATACCATCAATCGCCTCAAAATTCCCTGCATCTGCATTTTTTGCAATAGAAACCACAATGTCTCTCACACTCAAAAAGGCTTCTTCAGCTGTTTCACCATGTTTTAAATACCAGGAATACACCCCATCAGTACGGATATTATCAAAATCCTGAATTTTATCGGTATGACGACGGCGATAAATGCGAAACTTAAAGGCACTCCCGCCCCAAATACTTCCGGAATTTTCGGTTTTTGCTTCTAACCAATAAGTAAAAGAATCATCGCGATTGAGATTGGTATACTCATCAAGTGTCATACGCTCCAGCCG
>JAKSBJ010000003.1 GCA_022361195.1 Flavobacteriales bacterium | reverse complement strand
TCTACCCCGATATCGGATCATTCCAAAGGGATGATACGGGCTACTATTGCCAGGCAAGGTCTTTGTCCGGTGAAATGGCAGGGCCACATGCGACCTAAATGTCTGATTTTTGGAGAAAAAAGCGGATTTTTTGGAGCTGTGAATAAGAGGTGAATAACTGTGAATAGGTTATTCTAGCCCATGAAGGATGAAAGGAGCTAGGCTCCTTCACGTGTTACGAAACACGAACGTCACACAAGCTCAAAGGCTGTAGGGAGCAATCTTATTTTTTGATGTATTTGATTAATAAATAAAATGTTACAACACAACTCAACTTGTCATCAATTTGTCATAAACGTATCAGAAGGATGTTATTGAACCGATGGATCAGCTTGGGTTGGAGTCAGTGAGGTGTCACAGAGACGTAATAAAGGACAGTGAATAAAGTAGAGCAACGACAGATTTTCAGGATTTATTGAATACCATGCGCAACGAGGCGGAAATCATTTGGAACCGGGCGACGAAACAGCTCAAATCCATGTTGAACGATGAGATCTTTCATTTGTGGTTTGCACCCATCGTTCCCCTCCACATTGAAAACAACGTACTCATTTTACAGGTCGCAAATGATTTTTGTGAAGTGTGGTTGAAGGACAACTACCACCACCTGTTGGAAGAGGTCGTCGGAGGGGCATCAGAGGATAAACTGGGGATTGCCTACAAGGTGGGCAGCACGGCCGCTCCGCTCGCCAAGAATGGTGAGTCAACGCAGAAGCCCCAGCCTCCCAGCGAGCGATCCGCACCCGCCACCGGCAACGGCTCATTGATGCAGACCGCCAAACCGGAACTGTCACAGAATGGATTCAATCCTTTTTACACCTTTGATTCCTTCGTCGTGGGTGCCAACAACCGCATGGCCCACAGCGCTGCCCTGGCCATCGCACAGTCTCCCGGTAAATCCTACAACCCGCTCTTTCTTTACGGTGGGGTGGGACTGGGCAAAACCCATCTGCTGCACGCCATACTA
>JAKSBJ010000095.1 GCA_022361195.1 Flavobacteriales bacterium | reverse complement strand
GCCAAGGCCACCGCAACCACGCTTGGCCAGAAGACGGAGGGCCCGCTCAGACTATCCGGCAGGAGAACCCACAGGAAGGTCGCCAGGAAGGCGGCCCAGGTCATCCACTGCTTGTTGGCGTTTAGCTTCATCAATTTCGTCCGAACTTCCTAACACATCGTCCGAGGTTCAATCAACACGTTGGTACGAAATTCCCTGCTCAGCGGGGACGGTTGCCTGCCCGTTTTCATCGTCCTCGGAGGCCACAAACAGGCGGTGATACTCCTTCATAATGGACCGATCGGTCATGCCGGCCAGGTAATCACAGACCGCCCGATGATCCGAAAGGCCGGGTCGAATGTTGGTTTGAGGGGATCTCATTTCTTCGGGATGCTTCAGAAAATACTGGAACAAGGGGACCAGTAAACGGACCGCTTTGATGCCCGGTCCGTGGACCTCGGGATTGTAATATAGGTTCTGATACAGATAAGCGCGCAACTCCGCATTCCAGAGTTTGAACTTGTCACTGTAGTGCACCAGCTTGTCCGGATGTTTCCTCACATCCAGGGCATTCTCCACCCCGGACTCCCGGACACGTGCTTCGGTGGTGCAGACCACATCCTTGACCAGACTGTCGATGAGACAACGGATGGTGAAGTATCGACGCGCCTCATGGGGCAGGTTGTCACAGGAGGAAGCCACCTTCTCACAGGCGGCATTCCAGATCTCCACGTGCTGCTTGAGGTGTGCTTCGGAGATCAACCCATATTCAAAGCCATCGTCCAGGTCGTGGCTGTAGTAGGCGATTTCGTCCGCCAGATCGGCGACCTGTGCTTCCAGGGAGGGTTGTTTGAAATCCTGGGTTGCTGCCGGTTGCGCACCGCCGGCCAGATCATGGTGCTTGGCCAGGCCTTCGCGGGTTTCCCAGGTCAGATTCAATCCGGGAAATCCGGGGTATTTCTGCTCCAACTCATCCACGACCCTGAGGCTTTGCACATTGTGCTCAAAGCCGCCATGGTCTTTCATCAACTCGTTCAAAGCTTCTTCACCCTTGTGACCAAAGGGTGAGTGTCCCAGATCATGGGCCAGCGCGATGG
>JAKSBJ010000217.1 GCA_022361195.1 Flavobacteriales bacterium | reverse complement strand
TCCTTAAAAAATTAGAGATTTCATTATTCGAAAAAATTCCAAATTCTAACTCGGGAATATCTTTTTGATAAGTGACGGGCTCAAAGGCACTATCGCATAATGAGTGTAGTTTTTTTGAATCAAAGCCCACACAAAATCCTGTGTGGGAGTTGGTATAATGAGACCACATTAAAAAGTTTTTCTCATCTGAAGTTAGCGACAAAATCCCAAAGCTATTTTCTACATCCCTATTATTTTCTTGGATAACTTTTTCTCTAAAACTTTCATCTTGCCATGACTTATTTTTATGATTTTCATACACCAGTTCATGAATTTCTGTATCACTTAGATTAGGGTGTGTTTGTCTGAGTACATTGTAGTGTTTAAGGAATATATTTGCAGGCTCAAACTCTTCTTTTTTGTAAATAAATGGAATATTACAATCGAAAGGATCATTGAACTGACTTGAAGAGGCGAAATAAAGTTCCTTTTTAAATAATAAATCTCGATTATAGGTGTCGTCCCAGTTCCTGTATTTGTATATGATTTTAGGAATTTGTTTTAGATATTGATCTGTTTTAAAATCTTTTATGGCTTCTTTGAGTGGGTTGTTTTCTTCCATTTACTAATATTATTGGATAAATGCATTCATATTAGAAATGTGAAATGCTTCAAACCCCAAAAAAAGCTGTCATGCTCTTTAATAAATTTTCGGCGTGATTCAGAACCCCGAATGGCTAATGCATTTTTCACATTATTAAAGCTTTAGCTTAATTTAAAAATAGTAAAAGTTTATTCTCATTTGACCAACTTGATGAATGTCATGAATGAGACACTTTTTCAGTTTTCTAATAGTTCCCTTTATGGCTGAGTAACCTGTTTTTTATCAAACCAAAGCTTTAGAATTGCCAGCTATTGAAATTTTGTCTCTAGCAGATTCATTTATTTTTTGAAGCATGTCAGGAAAAAGTCCACCCACAAAAAAACGGATCATCTTGCTGATGATCCGTTTTCGTTTTCATTGTAATTGGTTAATTAGCCACCACGCTTGCTACCAGTTCCGGTAGTTGTTTTTCCTCCTCCCGTAGTTTTTTGACCTGAAGTGGTGCTGGTTTTACCTCCGCCAGTGGTTGTTTTTCCTCCTGTGGTAGTCTTACCTCCAGTGGTCGTTTTACCACTTCCGGTTGTTGTCTTCCCGCTTCCCGTAGTTTTACCTCCGCTCGATTGTCCTCCATTATTGTTGAGGTTAATTCCACTTCCGGTGGTAGTTTTTGGCTTATAAGTAACAGTACATGATTTATTTGCCGATTTACCACTGTTAGTTGCGGTGATTTTAATTGTATTTGCTCCTGTCTTTAGTTTAAGAACAGCTGTCAATTGTTTGGTTGAACTGTTGTACGAAAATGCAGTTGTCGGTCTACCATTCAAATAAAGTTTGATATCAGATTTCGACTTAATGTTGCTCACTTTTGCCTTAAAAGTAAAGGTGTTGGTTTGAACAACTTGAGTTGATCTGGCTGGTGATACCAATGTAATTACAGGTGGGTTAGCCGAAGCTCCTCCAGTTTGAGCATTTGGTTTAACTACAGTGTTTTTTTTGTAGGTAATTACATACTCTCTTTTGGTAATCTTAGCTCCGTTAGAAGCTGTAACCGTTACTTTATTCGCTCCTTCTTTCAGTCTTAACACAGAGGTTACATGTTTACTTGCGGTACTGTAAGAGTAAGAAGTAACGTTGGTACCATTGAGGTTAATTTTAATATTCGCTTTCGATTTTACGTTCTCTACTTTCGCCTTAAACATATAAGTAGATTTAGAAATAGTCAAAGCTCTTCCCGAAGGGGCAATGTTGGTAATTACCGGAATCTCAACTCGTCCATTAGTTCCTCCACTTGAAATGGTAGTTGAAGTTCCCCCAGTTTTACCATCAGTTCCGCCAGAGGCTTTAGAAGTGTTATTAATTGTGAAAGTCAATGTCTCCGAGCTACAATCGTTAGAGAAAATAACCACCACGGTATTAGTTCCTGGATTTAACGGCATTCCCTTTCTTTCTAACATTCCACTTGCAGCATTAAAGCTATAAGTCATTGGTGAACCATTTAAACTTACACTTACAATATCATCTGCAGCGGCATTGGCCAATTGTAATTTGAAATAATAAGTAGCTGTTGCAACAGAAGCACTTTTGCCATTTGGTAAGATGTAATTATATGTAATTGGCGAGCAAGGTGGTGCCGGAGGACTGAATAATAATCGATAGGCCACTGTCTCTGAACTACATCCATTATTCCCGGTAATGGATACATCATTAGTTCCTTGCATCAAATACAAGTTAACCGTTACTGTTTCTCCACTTAAGGTAAATGGAACACTTGCTCCGTTGTGAATAACTGTAATTTGATCTTCAGTCACATTGGTCATTTGAACCGTTAAAGTATATGGCTCTACCATTGATACTGCTGAAAGTGCTGTTGGAGTGATTGAAGTATGTCCAATTGGTTCACATGGCGTATCTAATGTCACTGTATAAGTTGCTGATGATACTTCACATCCATTAGCCGTTACCGTAATTGAATTTGGTCCATCCAATAGAGTAAGATTCGCAGAAATGATGTTTGTTGCAGGATTCCAGCTAAAGTCAGTCGGAACTCCGTTTAACGAAAGTGTCAGGTCAGCTTCCCCTTCAATATTTAAAACTGTTGCGGAGAAAGCATACGGATTAGTTGCAGCAGTTAAATCCGAATTCAAAGCAATGGTTGGAGCATCACAGATGTCAGATTCAATGTGATAAACCACAGCTTCATCACTGCAATCATTTCCAAATGAAATATAAACCTCATTCGATCCTGGATTTAATGAAAGATCATTAATCGTGATAATTCCACTTTCAAAGTTAAATGGAACAATGGTTCCGTTGAGGTAAGCTAAAATACCCTCTGAACTTGCAATATTCGTTGTGTTCAACGTAATTGAAATCACACTGTCCATGACAATAGAATTGTTCACGGCTGGTGAAACTAGCGTATAGGTTACAGGAGAACAAGGGGCGTCATAAAGAACTGTAATTGTCTCCGAAGTACTATCACAACCAAAGGCTTCAACTTGAATAGTATTTGATCCTTCAACTAAAGTTAAAGTGGCTCCAAGCGTTCCAACTGCAGCGTTGAATGTGAAAGGAACAACAGTACCATTTAATCGAACAATCAATTGATCTGCACTTTCAATATTTGAGATCATTCCCAATAACGGGAAGTTAGATGAAGTTGCTGTAGATGGATTCATAGAAAGGTTCACCGTTGGTGTGTTACACATTTCATGATCAATCGTATAAGTAATTGTCTCCGAACTACAATCGTTGGTAACCGAAACAACTACTGTGTTGGTTCCATCTACTAAGGTCATTGCCGGAATGGTAAGAAGATTGGCAGCGTAAGTGAACGCTTGATCTGAACCATTCAAAGTAACCGAGATGTTCTCTGTAGTTGTATTTTGAACGATTAGATCAATTGAATAAGTTGGGTCCGCAACCGCAACTGTATTTGTTGATGGAACACCCAAAGTGTAAGCAATTGGCTCGCACGGAATGGTGTATGTCACTTCTGTATTAAAGGTAGTAGACTCACAACCGTTAGCTGTTAAAGTCAATACGGATAAACCTTCAGTCAATGTCACTTCTGCAGTTAATAAATCAGTGGCTGAGTTAAAGACAAATGGTGCAGGAGCTCCATTCACTAAGAACTCAATATCATCTGCCGAGCTAATGTTGGATACAGAGGCAGTGAATTCATATAATGCTTCTGTTACCTCAAGTGGATTAGCTCCTAAAGTAATTACTGGCGGAACGCATCCGTTGTAGGTAACATTGTAAGTCACGCTTGAACTACTGCATTCATTGTTCATAGAAACTACAATTGCATTTGCTCCATCTGCCAAAGTAATTCCTGAGATAGAAATAATGTTAGTCTCAGCATCAAAGCTAAACGGAATGGTACTTCCGTTTTGAGTCACACCGATCTGTTCAGCACTCTCTAATCCATTTGCGGAAAGGTTGATCGAATAAGCCTCTTCAACCACTGTTTCGTCTGTGGCAAGTGGAGTAATTAAACTGTAAGTTATTTCTTCACACGGTGGCTCGTAAGTTACACCGAGCGTTGTTGAAACGGTTTCACAGGAAGTAATGGTAATTACAAATACATTGCTTCCTTCAGTTAAACTATATCCGGCAGTTAAAACTCCTGATGTTTCATTATAACCAAAGTCAATTGGACTTCCGTTCATGGTTACCGTAATCTCTTCGGCACTGTTTACATTCGTCAAAAGTGCAGTGAAAATTCCGTCTGCCGTTCCTAAGGTCATTCCATCCGAGATTCCGTTAATCACAATTGTTGGAGCAATGCATCCATTGTAATTAATAGTATAATTAACAGTTGCCGTATTACAAGCATTGGTTAGTGTAAGATTTACAGTGTTAGCACCATCAACCAATGTCAATCCATTAATATTAATGTTTCCACTTACTGCATCGAAAGTAACATCTTTAGAAGCTCCGTTGAAGGTACAAGCGATTTGCCCAACATTGTCAATTCCAGATGCATTTAATACAATCGAATAGTTCTCTTCTGTAGAAGTTACAGTTCCGCTTGCAGGAGTTAAGTAATTGGTCACGATGTCCTCACATGGAACTGTTCGCATTACTCGAATCGACTTTTTGTCTGTTCCACAAGCATTAGTTGCTGTAATTGTAATGAAATTATCTCCAACATTTAAACTAAGAGCAGCAGTTAAGGCTCCTGTTTCTGCATTGTAGCTAAATGGCTCTGAAATTCCATTCACTAATAAGATAATTTCACCCGCTTCACATTCACTTACATTGGCAGTTAAAGTGATCGACGCATCATCTGTTGCATAACTATCTGCTGGATTTACCGCTGAAATTACCGGAGCGTTACATGTTTCTCTGATAATTGTGAACGTTTGAGTGGCTGTTCCACATTCAGTGGCAGCAGCAACGGTTAAGGTGTTTGTTCCAACCGTTAAGTTGATGTTTACTGTTAAGTTTCCAGTAGCTGCATCAAAGGTAATTGGCACCCCTGAACCATTTAATAGTACGGATAGATTATCAGATGAGGCAACATTAGAAACCACTGCATTAATGGTTGCCGTTTCATCTAAAGTCGTATATGAAGTAGATGAAATTGGGTTGATTAATGGTACATCACAAGGTTCATCTTCTGGTTCATAATTCAATGTAAAGGTGGATTGGTTACTACCGCAATCGTTGGTAACAATCACTTTTACTGAGTTAGACCCTTCTGATAAAGTAACACCTTTAGAGGCAATTGAAGTTCCTGAATTGTAAGTCATATATCCCTGACTCACTCCATTAATCAATAGCTCAACAGTTGTTCCGGTTGACCAGTTGTTGATTTGGGCATCAATAGTTTGTGCTGATTCTGTAACTGTAGAGTAAGGTACTGGTGAAATGTATCCAACAGTAGGAATGATACATGGCTCATCTTCTTCCTGATAAGTTACAATTGCCAGATCAGATGCCGAACCATCTTCATTGGTAACAGTAATACTAAATACGTTGTTACCTGGAATCAAATCTGCATTGTAAATAATTTGATTGGTAGCTGTAAAAGTGTATTGAGCATCCGGAACGACAACTCCGTTAAAGGTAAAGCTGATTTGTCCTTTCGATTCAATGTTTGTCGTTGTTGCAGTCATTACATAATCCGATACTTCAACTACATAAGGTGTAGATGGTGGATTTGTAATTGTAACTGTTGGTGGTGTTGGTACCGTCGGGCGCTCGTACAAGATAATTCGTGTATCCGAATCAGATCCGGTAGAATTGGTTCCGGTGATATTCACCACATTAGTTCCTTCTACCAAAGTCATTGGTAATAATAAGACCTTAGTTGCCGTATTGTAAGAGAAACCAGCAGTTGGTGTTCCGTTTACCATTACCTGAATGTTGGCTGCATTATCTACATTCAGCACATTAGCAGATAAAGTAATCTCTGGTGTTGTGAATACCTGATTGTCCGAAGCCGGATAGGTAATGTTTACAATTGGAGGTGCTTTTGGAATTACCTTTTTGTAAATAATCGTAGTCGTTTCAAGATCAGATCCCCATTTGTTGGTTCCTTTGATCTGGATCACATTAGATCCTGGTTTCAAAGAAGTATTAAAATTCATCAACTTAGAGGATGTGCTATAGCTGAATGATGTCGAAGGAATTCCGTTTATTTTTAACTCAATGTCCGATCCACTTTCTACATGTTCAACCATGGCTTCAACCGCATAACTTGCGCTGTAAACCGTAATAGGATCGGTAATAGGATCTTTAAAGGTTACAATTGGCGGACGTGGAGTTTCTGGCTTTTCGTAAATAATTGTCGTCGTTTCCAAGTCAGTACCTACTTCATTGGTTCCTCGAATTTGGATAACATTTGCTCCTTCAATTAAATTAGCCGTGAAATTCACTTCTTTAGAAGCCGAGTTATAACTGAAAGCAGAAGTGTTAAAGCCGTTTATTCTAACTTGAATGTAGGCTTTACTGTCTACATTTAACACTGTAGCCTTGATGCTCTTGGTTGGTGAGCTGGTCATATAAGGATCTATTGACGGATCGATATAAGTAACTACTGGTGGTTGTTTTTCAATTGGCTTTTCGTAAATGATTTGAACCGTTTTACTGTCACTTCCAACTTCATTAGTGGCTGTTACTGTTACTGTGTTCACTCCCTCCATTAGGTTGAGTGTAGAGTTCAAAATTTTAGTGGTAGTACTGTAGCTAAATACCGGATGAATGACGCCATTTAAATAAACTCTGATTTGAGATTTAGAGTCTACTTCTAGAACGGTGGCAGCTAAACCAAATGTACTGTTAGAAGTTGTGTATGGCGAATAAGAAGGGTTGGTAATAGTAACGATTGGTGGACGTTTTTCTTCCTCTTCTTTTTCATAAATGATGATGGTACTTTCATAATCTTGACCAGCTTCATTTACCGCAGTAATTTCAAATAAGTTTTGTCCTGGCTGTAAAACAACGTTACTGTAAAACTTGTCCGTGTTAGCGTTGTAGTAGAAGTTGGTGTTGATGTTCCCATTTTGCTTAAACGTAATGTTTGATTTTCCATCAACATAATACACATTTGCCTGTAATTTGAAATACTCACTTTCAGTCGAATATGGACTGGTGTTAGGATCAAAAATGTCAACAATTGGTTTTTGTTTTGGCGGATCTTCAACAATTGGATCTGTTACAATAGGGTCTTCCTCTACAACAACATCATCCTCAATATCATCTTCCACTTCAGCTTCACCTCCAAATAAATGGAATTTCATGGAAAGCCCCGAATAGTGATATACGTCATTGGTAGTAGATTGTACGTTTGGAGCAGAATAGGTCATTCCGTCAAACATATTGGTTCGGGTCCAGGTCATTTTGTGCTCAAGACCCAAAGCACACCAAGGGGTTAATTGATAAGAAATTCCAGCACCAACTGATGGCATCCAATCTACTTCTAAATCCTCAATTGAACCAACCAGTTTAGTTTCATAGCCTTGATCCTGTGCATTGTTTAATGCATTAACCGAGCTACCAATGTTGTCGTAATCGTAAATGTTTTGAGCAAAATCTCCCTCAAATAAATCAGTCTTTACAGTATACCATGTAGCTCCAATTCCTCCCCATACATACAAGTTTAAACCTGTTTTTTCTCTTAGACTGTTGGTGTTTAACACCAATTCTAAGTCGTATTCCCACAACCTACTTCGGTAGTTGGGAACATAATAGCCTAATGAATCACGATAAGTGTTTAAGACGTTCGAGTAACCATTTGCCTGTAACTGAGAAGTTGACGTTGAATCTAGCGTAAAACGATCGGTAGACTGTCCCTGAACATAAGCATTTAGAAAACGAGCCCTAATGTCAAAACTAATTGGACTCTTAGGTTGCATGGCAAAGGATCGCCCCAAGGTAAATCCATAACCAAAGTTGAGTTTCCAATCTGTCTCTGTTTGAGTGGTCCAGGTTCCACCAACATTCGCTCCAATAAACCATCTGGAGTCTCTATCATAATCGACTTTTTCCTGAGCAATTGCTCCAAGTCCAAAAAAAGTTGCAAGAAATAAAAGCGTAAAAAGTCGTTTCATAGGCAGTATTATTAGTCTAAAATGGGCTATTACATATTTCATACCAAAGTTAAAAAAACACCGATAAACGGGGCTTTTTTACAGATTTATTTTCAAGGGGTCTAAATGCCTTAAATTGCTGGAAACAAAAGGAGATGAAATAAAATGAAGAAGTGTATAAACAAAAAAACCGGAAGCAATCTGCTTCCGGTTTTTGGAGTGGTGATGGAGGGATTTGAACCCCCGACACATGGATTTTCAGTCCATTGCTCTACCACCTGAGCTACATCACCGCCTTAAATGTGGGTGCAAATATAAGACTTCCATTTTAAACAGAAACATTTTTTAGAAAATTTTGTAGAATTTCTCTTCTCCTTGCGAAATGCTGTACTTTTACGTCGTGAATTTGATTATAGATCAGGGAAATACCAGAACCAAGCTTGCCATCTTTGATGAAAAAAAAATTGTTAGGGAGGCCATTTTTTCTAAAAATGAGCAAGCCAAAACAGAAAAATGGCTGGAAAAACACCATAATGAATTCCAAAATGTCCTCATTAGTTCGGTGACCGATATCGAATTAAAAATTTCTGTTTCAAAGATCATTCGATTGGATCATACCACGGATTTACCAATTTTTAACAAATACAAAACACCTCAAACTTTGGGGAACGATCGTTTGGCAAATGCGGTGGGAGCTTGGGCTAAAAATCCACAAAAAAATTCGCTCGTAATTGATCTGGGTACCTGTATTAAATATGATCTCGTTAGCGCAGATGGGGCTTACCTTGGGGGAAATATAAGCCCTGGATTAGAAATGCGGTATAAGGCACTCAATCATTATACCGATAAACTTCCTTTATTAAAAGCAGGCGAAATTGATTTCAACTATGGTGTTGATACACCAACAAGTTTAATGGAAGGAGTTCAGCACGGAATCTATCACGAAATAAACGGTTTTATTGAGCGTTATTCGGAAGAAATGGGCCAATTAACAATTTTTATGAGCGGCGGAGACCTAAAATACTTTGATAAAGAATATAAAAGTCCAATCTTTGCAGATTCTACGCTGACTTTGTTCGGCTTAAACGAAATACTAAAGCACAATGCTTAAATTAAAGCATCTATTTACATTCGCATTATTCGTTCAGTTCTCCTTGACGTTTTCGCAAAAGGGAACTCACTCTCCTTACAGTATCTTTGGTATTGGGGAATTAAACACGAACCAATATGCTGGTTATGCAGCTATGGCAGGAGTGGGAATGGCGAATACGGATTCAACGATGATCAATCAAATGAATCCTGCATCTTATTCTTATTTACATAGACATAAACCAGTTTTTCAAGTTGGAATGAACGGGAGGCTTTCACGTTTTGAAACTTCAGCAACTTCTACCGATCAAAGACATTTTGGTTTAAATCAATTTCAGTTGGGATTGCCAATCAAAAAAAGATGGGGTGCTGCTTTTGGTGTAAAACCTTATTCGTTTAGTGGTTATACTGTTTCAAACTATGTTGTGGAAGAGGGGGATACTACCCAGCAATTTATTAATGAAGGTTCGGGTGGAATTTCAATGGTTTATTTAGGTGTATCAGCTATGCCAATTAAAAAGAGCATGCGTAAGCCAAAAATTAAAGATGGAGATACACTTTATGTGGTGCGTAGCTCTCATAAATTATCATTGGGTGTAAATGGAAATTACCTTTTTGGATCAGCAATCAGAAAAAGATCATTTGAATACGTTTGGCCTATTTTAGGTTGGAATTCGAGAGTTGAAAAATCGTTGAGAGTTTCAGATTTTATGGTTGATTTTGGAGTGAATTATGAGTACCTCTTTCAATCGGATAGTACTGGAGGTGCTTTTTCATTTGGAGCAGCTTATTCTCCAGGGCGATCGGTAAGAGCATTTGAGGATTTACTTTCTTATACCTATTCAGGAAGTTTTTATAACGGATTGGCTCCCTCAATTACAGATACAATTGAGCATGTTTTAGATAATCAAGGAACCATCCGAATTCCGGAAAGTTACAAAGTAGGATTGGAGTATCGAATTGGACCAAAACGAAATAAATCATCAGTAGTAAGAATTGGGGCAGATATTAAATATCAGCGTTGGTCTACTTACTCAGAGAACTTTGGTAGTAGTTTTGACAATAATTTAAAAGATCGTCTTTCATTAAGTGCTGCTCTTGAATGGACGCCTCAAACCATTGTGACGGCTCGATCTAACAGTAGTTCTTTCCTCTCCCGAATTCATTATCGAATTGGGTTTGATTATACACAAACTGAGTTGCAAGTCCTCAATTCACAAGAAGAATTCCAGAGTATTGATGACTATGGCATGAGTTTTGGATTGGGAATACCTGTTGGCTTAATGATTAATTCAAATACAAATATTAATTTTGGGGCCAAATTTGGAAAGCTGGGAACTACAGATAACGGTTTAATCCAGGAAAGATATATCGGACTTTACTTCGGTCTTTCCATTACTCCGGGTAGAGGTAACTACTGGTTTGTAAAAAGAAAATACAATTAAAAAAACTCAAAACACTAAAGAATTATGAGTAAAAAGGGAATCATATTGTCAATCTTCGTTGGATTACTTTCATTTACTGCGGTAAATGCTCAAGCTGATTCTGCTGCTACTTCTGCAGATTCAGAGGCAGAATGTAAAAAATGGAGAGGTCTTTATTTCCAATACCTTAAACAAAAGATGTATGCTGATGCAGCAACTATGTGGGGGAATGCAGTAAATTCATGTGGAGAAGGAAATTTGGATGCAAAGTTTTACACTAATGGCCGGGTTATTTATAGCAAATTAATTCGCGAAAATAAAGGTAACGATGTTCGTGTAAAGGAGTTGAAGGATACAATGCAATGGATTTACGAATCCAAAATGAAGTTAGAAGACGATCCTAAATGGACAGCTGATTATGCTTCAATGTTGGTAGCTGAAAAAGATGAGCGTCACGGTAAAATCGATACTCTTTTTGCGAATAGTATTCACCGTTTGCAGGAAAATGCAAAGTCAACGCATATTAAGCAGTACTTCAAGCATTTAATCATCAACAAATTCAACAAAGCGCCTCAAGAGGAGAAAGAAGCTGTTCGTTCAACAGTTATTGAAGAATATATTGTTCTTTCTGATTATTCAGGAAAAGCGTTGAAAAAGGCAAAAGAGGCGAATGATGAAAAGAACCAAAAGCGATATGAAGGTTGTCAGCAATTCTTAGACAAGTACTTCCTTAAAATTGCAAAAGACTGTGCTGTTTTAACACCAGTATTGGATAAGAAATTTGAGACTCTTCCTGAGGAGAAAGAAGCACGAGTTGCTGAAGTAAATAAGTTCATGGCACTTTTAGAAAAACAAAAGTGTACTGATTCTGATACTTACGAAAAATACGTTAGAGCTTCTGTAGAACTAGATCCTACTGCTGCTGGATACTTTGGTCTTGGAAATGTATTGTCTACAAAAGGAGACAGTAAAGGAGCAGTTGATGCTTTCAAGAAAGCGAGAGACATGGAAGCTGAAGGAGAGAACAAAGACAAGTACCAATTTGCTTACGCTACTTCTTTATACAAAGCAGGAAGCTATAAGTCAGCTTTCTCTGAGGCTAAAAAAGTTCAAGGAGATGATCGTCCAAAAGCAATGGAAATTTGTGCTGGTTCAATCGTGAAATTGGCAAACAGCTGTGGTGAGTCAACATTTGAAAGAAAAGCAAACTACTGGTTAGCGAATGACTACATCAAGAAAGCTGGTGGAAGCAGCAGCAAGTACTTGGATTCAGCTCCTTCTGATGAGGAAATCTTTAACGAAGGAAAGAGTAAAGGTGCTACAATTACCTTAAGCTGCTGGGGAGAGAGTACAACAATTCGATAGAATTTGACAAGAGAAATTAAGCATATTATAAAAAACATTCCTGCCATGGTTATGGTGGGAATGTTTTTTTTATTTCTGTCCATAACATCCTGCGAAAATGACCTAAATCAGGTGAAGGTGGTTACCACGACAGATGATGCTCCGGATGAGATTGTCAATAATCTTCATACGATATATTCCGACTCAGGAATTGTGAAGTTTGAAATCGTCTCCAGTCGAACTGAGGAGTATTCCAAACCAAAGCAAAAAACCTTGTTCAAAGATGGCTTTACAGTTAACTTTTTTAAGGGGAAAGATAGCATCGTTTCTACCCTCAGTGCTGACTATGCCGAAATGCGGAAAGAAGAGAATTTGATTATCGCCAGAAATAAAGTTATTTTTACGAACTTTGAAACCGGAAAAACACTCAAAACCGAAGAACTTTACTGGGATCAGCAAAGTAAAAGAGTTCGGACCGAAAAGCGATTTGAAATCATCGGAAAAGAATCACGATTAGAAGGTTTTGGAGTAGATTCTGACGAGACATTCAGTGATTACGTAATGCACGATGTAACCGGAGAATATATATTAAAAGACACAGCACAATGAACAGTTTAGCAAAGATGAACCGTAGACTAGAGGTTTTTTGGTGGGCAATTACCATCATCTTAGTCATCCTTATAGTAATTATGGCGTTTGTTGAGGGCTGGGACAAATGGGCTGGATTTTTTCTCTTACCTGTTATTGGTGCTATTTTGGCTTTGGTTCGTCGATTTATGGCGAAGAGACTTCAAAAAAGTGAAGCTTTCCGAGATAAAAAGAAGTAAGCTCATTTTTATTGGCCAGAGCTTTTCTTTCTTCATGTTCAATAGCTCTAAATATCATTTTATAAAAGTCACATTCGTTGGCTTAGTATTCCTTCTTTTCCCATTTAACCTTTTTGGTAAGGATAAAATTGAAGGTGAAATTAATTTACCGGAAGGCTGGTCACCTAAATTATACCTTTCGGTTATCTATGATTATCGTGAGATGACTGCAATGGACAGGAATCAGGTAATTGCAACTATCCCGGTAGATTCATTAGGAAGGTTCCAGGTTGAAGCTAATTTTTTTAAGGAGCAAGAGCTTATTTATCGTTTGCATGTGGCTACTACACCAGCAGAGGATGAATATTATTTGGCCGATTTTGAGGAAGGTGGGTTTGGTTATAACTTCCGAGTTTTTCAAGCCTCTTTAGGTGATGTTATAAGATTATTACCGGCTCGCAACAATAGCATTTTTGGTCCTATTCAATCTACCAATAAAGAGGTTGATAATTGGTTTGTTTTGGATTCAATGTATCTCGATTACATTTCTGTTGCTTACAATGCTGATGAACATACCAAAGATCATCTTCAAACTCAATTTCAGCAAAATGCGATTAATCAGGTAGAAGCGGCAGGAACAATATCAAGGCTCTTGGCGATTTATTACCTCATTGAGGAGGATGTTGATCTCAGTCCAAAATACCTTGAAAACTTTAGTAAGAATCATGATTTCTATTCTAATGTATTGAAAGATTTGGAAGAAGACTATCCCTTTTACCATGAGCGTTTGGAGAAAGAAATAGCTATGATTGATTTGCAAATAGATGGTAACAAACTAAAGTATTATCAAATGGCTTTTTGGATTAGTTTAATAGTTGGAGTTTTGTTGTTATTATCAACCATCACCCTAGGCTTGAAATGGGTTAAGTTAAAAAAGGCAACAGCCACAAAGTCTTCATCTGATAGTCTAACCAAGCAAGAGCAAAAAATAAAAGAACTCATCCTCAAGGGAAATACGAATAAGGAAATCGCTAATGAATTGCATATTAGTTTAAGCACGGTGAAAACTCACATTAATGCGATCTATAAAAAAGAGGGAGTTCAGTCGCGAGAATCGCTTATTCAGCAAAATTCCAACCGGGTCTAGTCCCTTTTTCAACCCCCATTCTTAGTGCTGTTTTGAAGAAATGAAGAGAATTTTATCTTCAAAAACAAACATGCGAATTTTCTTTTTCTTTCTTTTAACATTAAGTCTATCTGTTGCAAAATCACAAAGTATTATTGAGGACTCCGTCTTCTTTAAACATGCTAATGCATACAGAACTTATAAAGTTTGGCTCCCCAATGATTATGATTCAACAAAAAACTATCATAGTATTTATTGTTTGGATGCTTCTCTGTTGTTTAATCTACTAACCGCAAACGTCGAGTTATATTCGGACCCTTTTGTGGCTAAAATGCCTCCTACAATTGTTGTGGGACTTTATTTTGATCATCGTAATGAAGATATGGACATTGATTGGAATAAAGGAGAATTGGGCCAACAGGGAATAGCCTTTATGGATTTGGTTAAAAATGAATTAGTTCCTAAAGTGGAGGCCAATTATACGACAACCTCTTATCGATCCATCATGGGGCATTCCAATTCATCCTCCTTCATTGAATTTTTTATGTGGAACGAGCCAGAGTTGTTTCAGGGATTTTTAGGAATGAGTCAATTTCAACTGGAAGGAGATGGGGAACGGTTTTGTCAATTAAATCCTACAACCGAAAAACCTGTTGATTATGTTTTTGTTTCAGCAAAAGAAGATGCCGAATATCGTTTGGAATCGGGTTACGCTCACGAACAAATTTTAGACTCTTGCCAGGTGACGAATTTCAACTTTGAGCACATTGTCTTAGATAAAGCTGATCATTTGACCATGGTAGCAACTGGTATTCCTTTGGGGTTAGAAGAGCTTTATAAAAGTTATAGGTTTGAATTATTTCCCGATTCTCTTTTAACACTTATGCTCAAGGAACAACCCAATCCAACTCAATTGATGGATAGTCTTATTGATTTAAGGGTGGGGAAGTACGATGTTGAAGCCGATTTTAGTTTTGATGATCTCAACCAGTATTACAACCTTTTTGTTTTGCTGAAAGATAGTATTGGAATTTCAGCTGCAACTCAGAAATACGAGGCCATGTTTCAAGATTCATCAGAATTTTTTTACGAGGCACAGCACTTGGAAATGATGGGTGCGTATCATGCTGCTGAAAAGAGTTATCTGAGACATCTGGATTACTATTGCTGCCCGGGATATTGGTCGTATATGCGCCTGATAATGTTGTATGAGTATTATTTGAAAGATGTCAAAGAAGCAATGAACTACTGCCTCATGGGCTATGATGAAATTGGTGATGCTGAGTTTCTAAATCGAATGAAAAAACTCATTTTAAAAGCAGAAAAGGATCAAAAAAAGGGACTCGATTTGTTAGAGAATCACCTTAATAAATCTGACCATAAAAGAGAGGCAGAATTGATATGTATAAAATTGATCGAAATTTATGAAGAACTTGGAAATGTCAAGAAAACGCGGCAATTTCAGCGAAAGCTAGAAGAAAATACCAAGGATTAAAAATAGCTGTGGTATAGATTTTGTAATTGTTATTCTGATCGCAAAATCTACAGTATGAATTATTTAAAACAGGCAGGTCTTTTAATCCTGTACATAACACTATCGGTGAGCTCACAGGCTCAAACTTCAACGGATAATTGTAAGCCGGCAAGAGCGGCCGTTCCAAAATATCTGAAAGAAAAGAATTATCAAGAAGCCGCTTATTACTGGCAAATGGCCGTGAAAGAGTGCGGTAAAGAAGGACTTGATAGAGCATTATATGTGAACGGGAAAATAGCCTATAAAGGATTGCTTTCGATAGCAGAGAAAGCGAAGGATACTGATCGAATTGGTGTTTTGACTGATACCTTAGTGTGGATTTATAAAGGCAAAATGGAGTTGGAAAATGATCCAGTTTGGACCGAAGCTTATGCTAACTTTTTATACCGTTATAAGCATGATGAATCTAACTTGATTGATAGCTTATACACTTTGTCGGTAAACCAACTTCACGAAAAGTCAAAATCCTATTCTTTATACAGAAGTTTGCGTGTTAAGCTTCATATTCACCAAGGAATGACTGGAGAAAAGGATGTTTATCGTACAGAATTGATTCAACATTATTTTGAACTGAGTGAACATGGTTTAATGGCCTTGGAACAACAGATCGACCAAAAGAAAAAGGAAGAGTATGAAACTGCTTTGAATAAAATGGATGGCTATTTACAGTCTGTGATTAAAGACTGTGCTGATTTGGATGCCATTTTAAGTGTGCGACTCAATGATCCTTCAAAGGAGATGAAGGCCACTGAGATTAAACGAGCTTTGAGCCTTTACGACAAGCGAAAGTGTGAATTATCCGATACTTATCTTTCTTTAATGGCGGAATTGCTTGAACTAGAACCCTCTGCCAAGAGTTACCATTTGGTTGGAATTGGGTACTACAAGAAAAAAGACTATTCAAAGAGTACTGAAGCCTTTAAAAGAGCATTGGAGTTTGAATTGGAACCACAACAGCAAAACGAATATTTGTTGGATTTGGGAAAATCTCAAATGGCGGTTAAACAATACAAAAAAGCCTTTGAAACTTTTAAAAGGGTGAAGGGTGAATTGGAAGCTGAAGCACTTTATTTAATTGCTCAAATGATTGCTTCTGATGTAAGTAAATGTGGAGATTCTTCTTTTGAGCGAAAGTCGGCTTATTGGTTGGCGAATAAATACGTAAACCTGGCCATTGATAAAGGGTTAAAAAACGTTGACCGACGAAAGTACATGGATAAAGCTCCAAATCGTGAGGAAGTATTTAACGAAGGACTTCAAGAGGGAGACGAGATCTTAATTCACTACTGGAATGAAAAAACGCTTATTCGTTTTTAATTCTCCTCTTTTAAACTAACCGAGAAGACTTTTGATTGTCGACCGGTTTCACCCATAAGGTACATGGTGTTTTCACTAACCTGATGGCATTGTTTAGCACGAAGCATAAAATCGTTGGAGGCATCAATTAATGCTCCACGTTCTTTTACTCCTTCATGGTCTAATTGAACATAAGAAATTTGTGCCCTGCGGTTGTTGAATAAGCCTTTATAGTTGAAATAGTCTGTCAATCCAATCTCGTTGTTTTTTTCGGTATCGTTGAAAAAGAGATAAAGGCCATCTTCCACATTCATGGTGGAGAAAGAGGCATAGTAGCCATAGTCGTTGGTGGAATTTTGGTACTTAGGAACACATTCGGTCCATAAATTATTTCCGAGACTATCAAAATAGCTTACAATAATGGCATTGTAGTTATAATGTTCAATGGTAGAGGTAATATTTGTTCGAGGATCATAATTCCGCTCAGTGTATTTATAAAATCGTTCTCCAACAAGGTAGTATGAACCGTCTTCTTGAATTTTCATGTCATTTAAAACATAATCTTCCAGTTCCTTGATTTTGTTGATGTCTTTTGCGTCGATGAACTTTTTACGAACGTCAGTATCAAACTTTTGAAAGTTAGAATTAACAACTTCCAACTGAGAGTTAATTAAAAGTGAAAAGGTTCCATTAATGGAGTAGTGTTTGGTTTCATTCATGAATCCACTCACCAATAAATTTCCTTGTCTGTTGACATGCATTTTAATGCCATTAATCCATTTTCCTTTAATTCTCAATTCAAACTCTTTTAAAAAGTTTTTATCGTGGTCATAAGCCCAAATGGCATATTTATTATTGAGCATGTCCGATTCTGAAACAGCATTACGATTGTTTAAATTGTAGGCGTAATTGCAGAGAACAAAAATGGGAGAGTCTTTAGAGTAGGCAATGTCTTCAATGGTGATGTTTTGAAGTGCCATAGGCGACTTTACCGATTTTCGCCACTGAACAATTCCCGCATTATCAATTGCTGTTAAATCAATTTTTTGCTCGGTCAGTTTGCTATACTTATTGTATCGCCCTAAAACAAATCCATCTTGCTCGCGAGATTCTTGAACGTAAAGTACTTCATCCAATCCCAAAGTGTCTACAATTCCAGTTGAAATCCGTTCTAAATGATCATCAAAAATCTTCAGTTCAATAAGATTAGGATTTCCCTTTTCACCCATTAAAACACTGAACAAATAAATTTTGTCGTTCTGTAAATAAGCTTCAGTAGGTTCGCTATAAAAGTCCCCTTCTGGTGGCATATAAATATTTCGGGATTCCATTAACTGTAAATCCGACTTATGGAACTTTCTAACGTTGAGTTCCTGCTTTTTTCGGCTGAGATACAAATAGTCGATCGAAAAAACAGCGGTGGTATTTTCACCAATAAAACCGGAGAAATTTTCTTTTTTGGTCGTATTAAAAGCTTTTCCAATTATAGGTTCATTTAGCTGTGCTACCGTTGCCGATACCATACAAAAACTTAATATGAACAAGAGGAATTTCATTTCAATACTCTTTCTTTCAACGCAATTGATTTGTTTTTATTGGCTAATTGTCCGCAGGCTGCATCAATATCTTTTCCACGGCTACGTCTAACATTGACAACTAAATTTAAGGATTCCAGATAATTGGCAAAATCATTTACCTTTTTGCTATCCGCTTGCTGAAATTCACCATCATCAATTGGATTGTATTCAATGATGTTGATTTTTACCGGAACATGCTTGCAAAAATCAGCCAGTTCGCTAGCATCTCTTCTTGAATCGTTAAAGTCTCTGAAAATGATATATTCAAAGGTAATTCTGCTTCCGGTTTTTTCATTGAAGTAAATGAGTGCTTCCGCCAGGGTATCGAGATTATTACTTTCATTAATCTCCATAATCTCACTCCGCTTTTCATCGTTTGCAGCGTGAAGAGATAAGGCCAAGTTGAATTTTACTTCGTCATCACCCAGTTTTCGGATCATTTTAGCAATTCCAGCTGTGCTCACGGTAATTCGCTTTGGAGCAAATCCCAAACCATTGGGTGAGGTAATCTGATCAATTCCCTTAAGCATATTGTTGTAATTGAGAAGAGGTTCTCCCATTCCCATAAATACAATGTTGCTAAGTCGTTGACCATAATGCTTCTCTGAAAGTTGGTTGAGTAACATTACCTGATCGTAAATTTCACCAGGTGAAAGGTTTCGCATCAACTTTAATCTTCCAGTTGCACAAAACTTGCAGGCTAAACTACAGCCAACTTGTGAGGAAATACAAGCGGTAATACGCTCGGTGGTCGGAATCAAAACGCCCTCCGTAATGTGACCATCGTGGGTGGTGAACGCACATTTTATGGTGCGATCTGAGCTGTGTTGTTGATCCGTAATTTGAATTCCGTCAATGAAAAAAGTGGCGTCTAAAAATTCATAGACCTTCTTAGATACATTCTTCATTTCTTCAAAAGAATGTACTCCTTTTTTCCAAATCCATTCGTACACTTGCTTTGCACGGAATTTGGGTTCTCCAATTGTTGCCATCCTTTCAATTAATTCCTCAAGGCTGAGCAAACGAATATTTTTCTTTTCCACTGACATTTTCCTCTGTAAACCAAAGTTAAGGAGATAATGGCATTATCCCTATATTTATTTCAGATTTGAGCTACTTTCTTAAATACATCCTAAAACCAATTGGTGGCGCCATTGAGTTCTTTTTAGCTTTTGCCATGCTCTATTTTATTTTCAGCGTTTTAGGAGGAGTAATTGCTGTAAACGGAATTGAGGTGGAGGATGCTCAACTGATTTATGTACGAACAAATGGGGTTCATACAGACCTTTGCCTTCCAGTAGTGACGGAAGATTATGATTGGAAAACATTTATTCCAGCCGAGGATTTTCCTAACAACGAACATTTTGAATTTATTGCGATTGGCTGGGGCGATAAAGGCTTTTTTCTGGATACACCGGAATGGAGTGATTTGACATTTAGTACGGCTTTTCATGCTGCTTTTACTTCTAGCCCAACCGCTATGCACGTGCAGTATTTTGATTATGAACCAGCTGTTTCTGAGAATTGTCTGGCTATTGAAATGGAAAAGAACCTTTATCCCGATTTGATTGAATATATCAGGAACTCCTTTGAGTTAAAATCCGAGAAAGTAGAACTTATTCCTAACCGTGGATATTGGAAAAATGATAACTTTTATGAAGCAAAAGGAAGTTATCACCTCTTTAAAACTTGTAATAGATGGACCAATAAAGGCTTAAAGGTAGCTGGTGTAAAAACAGGTGCTTTTGCACTTTGGTCAGATGGAATAATGAGACATTTAAGATAAATATGAGTCCAAAAGAACGAGCTGTATCAGAATTTTATAAAGCGTTTAATGAACTAGATGCTGAAAAGATGGTTTCTCTTTACCATTCACAAGTCGAATTTACTGATCCTGCTTTTGGAACCTTAAAAGGTGAACATGCAGGAAATATGTGGCGAATGCTCTGCAAAAATGCACGTGATTTTAGTGTAGAATGCTCAGGGATAAAGGAAGATGGAAATAGGGTAGAAACTAAGTGGGAAGCTCATTATACATTTAGCAGAAGTGGGAGAAGAGTTCATAATATTATCCATGCCAGTTTTGAATTTGAAGGAGATAAGGTCATTCGACACATTGATCAATTTAATCTTCATCGTTGGGCAAAACAAGCTTTAGGCTTTAAAGGCTTTTTATTTGGCGGAACCTCCTTTTTTCAAAAAGGCCTGCAAAAACAAACACATCAGCTGCTTACAAAATTTGAGCAAGAGCTGAAATCTTAATTCATTTTATGGAAAACTAGTGCTTTGTTCATCCAAGTAGTGAATCGATTTTCTAGGCGCCTGAAAATCATAAAACTCAAAAAGATGAATAGATTAATTTTAGTTTTTGGAATGCTGTTTTGGGCATCTACTCAGTTTGCGCAAGTGGGATTGGGAAGTATAAGTGGAGTTGTTCTGGAAGATAAAACCGGAGAAAGCATTCCGTCAGCTCGTTTGTGGGTAGAAGAAAACGGAAATCAAATTTTTAGCGGAACCGATTTTGACGGACGATTCAGTTTTAAAGGTTTGTCACCGGGTACTTATATCCTCTTTGCCAGATCAATGGGGAAAGATACCATTCAGGTCACCAATATTGAAGTAAAGGCCGATCAAAACACTCGTTTGGCAGATATTCGATTAAAAGAATCAACAGGTATCATAGGTACCACTGTTGTGATTCGTCATGATCCGTTAATTATTACGGCAGATATTGAACGAATTGATATTAAGCCGGATGACATTGAACATAGTCCAATTAAATTCAATCCGCTCAAATTGTTTTCAAGTTTTAATTCTGATGTTACTATTCCTGAAGGAAGTTCGGATGTGATTATTCGAGGTTCTCGTCCTGGTGATGCTATTTTTTATATCGATGGAGTTAAAACCTCCAACATGAATGGAGTTCCGGGTGTAGCAATAAAAAGCATGACGGGTTATACTGGTGGTGTTCCAGCTAAATATGGAGATACTACAGGAGGGGTAATTTCTTTGGAGACTAAAGGGTATTTTGATTTGTATTATGCCTGGAAGGGGCAATAATATTTGAGATGGATTTATGGAAATGAAATTAAAGCCGCATCTAACTCTCTAAACGGGAATTTAATGAAGGGTTCTATTCTTTCTTTTTGTATCATGCTATTGGGGGTAGTTGTTGTCGCTCAGGATACTCTTGTGGGGAATCTTTCAGGAAATATTGTGGGTACTGAATTTGGTGTGGTGAGTGGAGTTGTGGTGGATAGAGAAACCCGTGAAGCAATTCCTTATTGCAAGGTTTGGATAAGAGCAAATGATAGTCTCTTAGTTGTAGGAGGTGATGCAAACGGGAATTTTAGAATTGATAGTATACCTCCAGGAAAGTATGACGTTTATTTGAAGACCTTGAAGCATGGAACAACAATGGTTCAGGGAGTTCCCGTAAAAGCCGGAAGTTGTCAGGATATGGATACCATAAAACTTCTGCCAGCATTGGTTATAGCATGCGGTGGCTGGGATCCACCTTTGAGAGTTATTATGGAAATAGAATGGCCGGCTGTTGTGCATCATGATGTACAAAACAATCTCAATCAGCAGCGTCCCATTAATATGTTAGCTTCTTTTAACGATGATGTTAGAATATTGGATGAGACAAGTAAAGATGTTGTTATTCGTGGATCACGCCCTGAGGAGGTGATTTATTTTATTGATGGGGTGAAATCTAATAAAATGAGTAGAATACCAGCTGTTGGTATTGATAATATTACTGCTTATACAGGCGGAATTCTGGCTAAATATGGAGACACAACTGGAGGGGTAATATCCTTGGAAACCAAGGGGTATTTTGATTTATATTATTCATGGGGGAATAAACAATAAAACCTTGCTTGCTTTGATTTTTTCATGAGGGATCGTTTAAACCCTGAGGACTATTTTCATACCTAAGTCCTTACGAAACGGAAGGTTGATAAAAAGATCTTCCGTTTTTTATGGTTGTTTGTTTTTGTAGAATTTCCAATCGTCCCAATAAACTACTAGCTCTTTGTTGGCATCTTTCATGAAATTGACAGTTTTGTCAGAGGTGTAAAGTTTTAGTGGTTGCGTGTGAGTGAATCCATCGGCACATTTTTCTTTAGGGTGCTGGGTAGTATTAGCGATATCAAAAACAACTACTTTGTCTCCATCTTCAGGAGTAACAGCCATGTAAAAACGACCCGATCCTGAATCCCCTTCCTTGATGTACATCTCAATTTCCATCCACTTACCAAATGGTACTGCAAAATTATCTCCTGTTTGTTCCCATTCTTTGTGCCATTTACAATTTTTACAGTTCTTTTTGTAATCCCCTTTCGCATGAAAGTAAAGGTTGTCAACGACACCTTCATCTTCTTTAAACAAGTTAACCGTTACCCGAAAAGGGTATTTTTCTCTTGTCCAGTCAGCATTATTCCAAAATTCGAACAAAGAGAACCAGGAGAATCGTTCCTGCCAATTTTTTAAATGAGTCAAATCGGGATGAAGTTTTAATTTAATGGTTTGGTAAATCTCCTTAATGCAGTTGTTTTGACTCACATTGAGTTGAACTCGTCCTTTTTTCTTACTTCCCTCCTTAATGTGTGGTTCCATAATCTGGAACTTCAATACTTCATTTCCGGCAGAATCGGGATCTTCTACAATAGAGGCTAAACGTTGATCATCACTGCCATCTTCATACCCAATTTTGGCAAAGCCAATGTTGTCATGCTCTTCAAACTCTTCCCAGCTACTTTTTTCGGTATAATTAGCATCCGTTCCTGAAAAATAGGCATCAAAATATTCACCTTTGGTTAAAGTGGTGCCTTCAAATCCACTTTGAAACAATAATTCTTCAGTTTGCTCATTGCATTCCAAGCCACAATTAATACTCTTTTTTTTACAGGAAAAGATTAAAATCAGACCAGAAATAGCAATAAGTACAAATCGAAATTTAGACAGTTTCATGTAGTATTAGTTAACAGAATCCTCCTCAAATCAACAAAATAAAAGTGAAGATCAAAAAAAAATGAAAAACTTTTGTGGAATTTAAAAAAGGGCTGCATCTAATAATCAAACCACCTCCAAAAGAGGATTAAAATAAGAGATTATGAGAGCAGTATTAACAACCATCGTTTTTTTAATGGGCTTTGTTTATATGGCTTCTGCGCAAGTAACTGTAGGAACCATTAGCGGAAAAGTTTACGATGAAGATTCAACAACCATTATTCCTTTTGCTACCGTTTGGGTTGAAACTGAAGGAGGAAAAATAGGAACTACAGCCGACATTGATGGACGTTATAAAATTGAGGCTTTAAAGCCTGGGGTTTATAACCTTCACGCTAAAACGGTTATTAAAGGAGAAAAAGTAGTTGATGCCGTAAAGGTTGATCCGGATGCTATTACGACAGTAGATTTAATTATGGACAATGCAAATACTTTGACGGTTGTTCATATTGATTACACTGCTGTAAAAATTGAAAAAGACATTCCAAAGGTGAGACTTTTAGCAGAGGATATTCAACACAGTCCAAATATCCGTAATCCTAAATTGATGATGGCCAACTCAACAACTGACATCCAAATGATGGAAGGGTCGAGTGATGTGATTATTCGTGGTTCTCGTCCGGGAGATGTGATTTACTACATCGATGGAGTTAAAACGCAAGATTTAAATGGAGTTCCGGGAGCGGCCATTGGAAGTATGGAAGCTTATACTGGAGGAATTCCTGCCAAATATGGTGATACTACTGGAGGAGTTATTGCCCTGGAAACTAAAAGTTATTTCGATCTGTATTATGCCTGGAAGGCAAAACAATAGCGCTGGTCCTTGTATAGTACGTTTTGAACCCCTTGGCTGATGGAGACCGAGGGGTTCTTTTTTTGTGCGAATTCAGTAACAAAACGCCCATAATTACGTATTTTTGTTTGTAAACAGCCCTTATTTTTCGAAAAATGAGGCTTGTAAGTGTTGACAGTTGAAAGATGGATTTAAGTAAGTACATATCTGAATTACTCAAGGAGAATGATTGTGTTATCATTCCGGATTTTGGTGGATTTATAGGGAATTATAAACCGGCAGAGATTAATCTGGAAAGAGGACTGATTTACCCTCCTAGCAAAAGTTTGTTATTTAACGAAAAGTTGAAAACAAATGATGGCCTTTTGGGGCATGAGCTGGCGAAAAAGGAGGATGTATCTTACGAAGAGTCTTTGGCCTTGATTCGTGAAAAAATGCTCGAGTGGCAAAATATCCTCAACGAGGGTGGGCGAATCACTATTGGTGAATTGGGATTTTTATATCGCCAAAACGAAAGAGTGGTCTTTGAACAAAGTCGTGAAATTAATTTGCTGCTTTCAGCTTACGGATTAGCTCCGGTTAAAATTTTATGGAAAGAAACTGCTGCACCAAAGAGAGAAATTGTAATTCCTGAATTAAAGCAGGAAGAAACAAAGGTTGTTCCTTTAGTAACAGCAAAACCAGTTGTTGAAGAACAAAAGGCAGCGGTAGTTGCTCAGGAAGAAGTTCAGGAAATTGTTGAGGAGCTTGAGAGGGAACAAACGGTAGTGGTTCAAATGGACACTGAGCAAGCTGTTGTTGAAGAAAAAGTTCAGCAAGCCAGCCCTGAAGATGAAAAGGTAATTCCACTGCCTCGGAAAAAACGTAGAATTTTGCGTTATGTAGCAGTAGCTGCTATTTTACCATTGGCTTTTTATTCAGTTTGGATTCCAGCTCAGACGGATTTTTTAGAGACAGGAAAAATTCAATTTTCTGATTTTAATCCTATTCATCAGTCAGCTGAAAAGCAATATGAAAAAAGAGATGTTGTTTGGACAGACGAAAAAGGGGAGGAGCATAAAAACTGGGATGAGCTAACGGCGAGTTTGTCTGAAAATGTGAGTATTTACAATTATCAGTTTAATGATGATCTCTATATTCCCGTTCGTTTAAATAAAAAAGAGTCCAGCGATATCTTAACGGTAAACGAGAGCACTGAGGTGGTTGAAGATAGGATCGAAAAACCAGCAGTTGTTGAGTCAAATTCTTCACTTCCATACCACATTATTGCAGGTTGTTTTTCGGTAGAGGAAAATGCAACTAATCTCATCAATGATTTACAATCAAAAGGCTATGCAGCTCGTTTGTTGGATAAAAACAAAGGATTGTATCGAGTAACTGCCGGTGACTACAGTGATCGTTCACAAGCACAAAATGCTCATTCACAATTAGAAAGTGCCGGATATTCAAATTGGATCCTAAAGCAATAATCCATTTATCTCGTATTTATCACCTTTATCAGTAAATCAAAACTGGTATACAAAATCTTGCTGGTCAATTTAAGGCTTTTGTTAATTTTGAGTTAATCAATTAACAACGCATGAAGAAAATCGTAACATCGGCCGCATTTTTATTTCTGACATTATCGGCAGTGGCTCAGCCAAAAGAGTATTCAACCAACAAAGAGGGAAGTGAATACAAGTTTGAAAAAGTCGTTCATTTAGAAGCAACTCCTGTACAATCTCAAGGATGGACAGGGACTTGCTGGAGTTTTTCAGCTTTATCGTTTTTTGAAACGGAGTTGGAACGTTTGGGTAAAAAAGGACACATCTTGTCTGAAATGTATATCGTTTATCAAGCCTATTTAGGAAAGGCAGAAAAGTACATACGTACAGATGGAAATACCAATTTTGATGAAGGAGGAGCTTTTCATGATATTCCATGGGTAATTAAACGCTTTGGAATTGTACCTCATGAGGCTTTTAAAGGCTTAAATTATGGTTCTGATACACACACGCATGCTGAAATGATTGAGGTATTGCAAGGTGCAATGGATGGTTTGCTAGAGTGGAGAGATGATTTACCTCGAAATGGGAAAATAACAACAGCTTGGAAAGGTGCTATTCGTGGAGTATTAAATGCTTATTTGGGATCAATTCCTGAAAGGGTAGAAGATTTCAAATTTGAAGTTGACGGAAAAGAGTATAATCCAATTACCTATAGAGATGAGTTAGGATTAAATATGGATGATTATGTTTCCTTGACTTCATTTAGCAATCATCCATGGAACGAGCGTTGTCATTTGGCAATTGCCGATAACTGGGCATGGGGAGAAAGCTATAATGTAAGTTTGGATGATCTTTGGTATGCTGCCGAATCCTCTTTAAAAGAAGGATATACTTTTGCCTGGGGAGCGGACGTTTCTGAAGATTACTTTAGTTTCAGAAGTTCTTTGGCCATCGTACCTAAAGATAAATCAACCATCAAAGTAGGTGGACGAAACAACAAAAATTATTCAGATGCTGGTTCAGAAAAACAAGCCAATTGTTTCATGGAACCTGTTGAAGAAGAGGTAATCACTCAAGAAAAAAGACAATTAGCTTACGATAACAAACAAACTACTGATGATCATGGAATGCACGCTGTAGGGGTGTACAAAGATCAAAAGGGAACAAAATATTTGTTAATCAAGAACTCATGGGGAACGTCATCAAATGATTGTGACGGATATTTTTATGCCTCTGAAGCTTTCTTCAAGTATAAAACCATCAATATTTTCTTACACAAAGATGCTATTCCAAAAGACTTGAAAAAGAAGTTGAAGATCGATTAAAACGGTCGATTATATTGAAAAATCCCGCTCCCCTTGTGTAGCGGGATTTTTTTATGGCTAAAAGTCACGGCGCAATCCTAAAGATGTTTAGTAATTAACAGTCGGGTTAAATATTTTGCCCGCTCCACATTTTTTACTATTTTTAATCAGCTAATCCACGGGTAATTAGGTCTTTTATAACCCCCTTTTTATCAAAAATGATCTTTTTGCTTTTGGATTTAGTACCAGATATCTCAGTAAAAATTTGATTATGAAAAAACACTACTTAAAAGGTACAATTTTAGGTTTGTTGTTGTTTTCTATGCCTGCTTTGTTCGCACAGCAGACCATTAAAAACGTTGACGAACTAAAATTAAAAGATGCCGGTCAAACTTTGAGCACCTGGAGTAATTTGGGCTACAGTCCAGATTTAGGTGGAAGTTGTGACGGTGCACATTGTACAGCACACGAATTAACTGAACATTGGCTTGAAGCTTCTGGAATGGAAGAAGAATATCGAGCTCAAGAAAGAGCAGATGCTATCATGGCCTCTGAAATGTTAGGTGGAGCGAGAGCAACCTACACTCTTCCGGTTATTTTCCACGTTGTTCACAATTTAGATAACCCGGCCGAAAATGTTTCTACGGCTGATATTTACGCCTTATTAGATGAGGTGAATCTTGACTTTTCAGCAACTAACCCCGATGTAGGTGATGCCCGTAGTGCTTACGGTTTTACCCCGGCAGATGCTGATATAGAGTTTTGTTTAGCGGCTTACGATCCTTGGGGAAATCCGTTAGATGAATATGGAATTGAGCGGGTTGAAACCACAGAAGATTATTATGATGTGGATACTGAGGCGAATAAAATGAAAGGCTCTACCGGAGGTGATACTGGAACTGAAGGTTGGGACAGAAATCAATACATTAACATTTGGATTTGTGACATTACCAATGGTGCTACTTTTGGTACGGCAGGATACGCTTATAAACCAACCACAACATCATTGCCTCCGGCATCTATCGACGGAATTGTAATTGACTATAACATTGGAATGGATAATGATGTTTTAACGCATGAGTTAGGACATTTCCTCGGTTTATCACATACTTGGGGTAATTCAAATACCGAAACGGATTGTGTAGAGGACGATGGTTTGGCAGATACGCCTCAAACAATGGGACCTTCATTCAATTATTCTGGTTCATGTTCGGGATTCCAGGAAGTATGTCCATCTACTCAAACGCAGTACGAAAACTTCATGGACTATTCATCTTGTCAGGTGATGTTTACAACTGATCAGGCGAATTTAATGTCAGCTGTTTTAGAAGGTTCAAGAGCTCCTCTTACTTCTTCGGCAGTTTGTACACCATTATTCCCAACGCCACCAGTTGCTGATTTTGTAGCTGATATCACAACAACCATTGAGGGTGGATCGGTGAACTTTACGGACTTAAGTACTGAGTGGCCAACTTCATGGTCATGGACAGTAACACCATCTACTGGCGTTTCATTTATTGGTGGAACTTCAGCAACCGATCAAAATCCAACCATCCAGTTTGACAATGCTGGTTTTTATACAGTTGCCTTAACAGCTAGTAACGGTAGTGGAAGTGATACGGAAACAAAGACGGATTATATTGAAGTTGTTGCCTCCGGTGGAGGAGCCATTGCTTGTGATACTAACCGAAATTATACCGCTGCAGAAGAAGATAACCTGGCTATTTATACTCTAACAGGAGAGGCTGGTTATTATCCTTCTTTGGCAACTATTTCAGGCGCAATGTTGGTTTCTTATGCCGACTCATATAATGCACCAACTCCTACTAATGTAAGAAGAGTTCGATTCCCGGTTTTACAGGTTGATGATATCGGAGCAGCTTCTAACGTAACTTTTACGGTATGGAATGATGTTGGTGGTTTACCAGGAGCTGTCTTAGGAACAGAAACTGTGGCCCTAACAGATTTAAATGAAGGATTCTACAATGAAGTAACTTTTGATCCTGAAGTTGGAGTTGCAGGAGATTACTGGGTTGGATGGCAATTAGATGCAAGTAGTTTTGATACACTTCTAATGGCAACAACCAATTTTACCGACCGTCCTGCAGGAACGAGTAGTTCGGCTACTTTCGTAAGTGCACCTTTTAGTGCCTGGTATCTAACATCCGACTTGTTTACGAGCGGACCAGATGCTTCTTTAATTTTAGATGTTTTAACGTCAAACGGACCAGCACCTGTAGCTAATGTGTCTTTCCCAATTACTGAAACTTGCGTTGGAGTGGATGTTACCATGAACGGATTTGGATCACTGAATGCAGATTCATATTACTGGGATATTTATCATGTAACAGATGATGAAAGTTATTTCTTTGATGAAGCCAACCTTACTACTACCTTCCTTGAAGGAGATTGGGAAATTTCTCTCATTGTAGATGGTTCTTGTATGAGTGACGAATCAGCAACTTTTGATTTAACCATTAACCCTGCTTTAACCGGACCTATTACGGTAACGGATGAAATTTGTGTAGCGGCCGATGGTGAAATTGACTTCTCAGGAGTTTCTGGAGGATCCGGAACTGGATATCAATATTCAATCAATGATGGAGCTTCTTTCTCCGGAAGTCCGGTGTTTGGTGGTTTGGTAACGGGAGACTACGATTACATCATAACAGATGATGCGAATTGTGAGTTGACAGGAACAGTGACTGTTGAAAATGATAACTCTTTCGCTCCAACTATTACGCCTGATATGACCATTTTAGCAGGTACATCTACAGATTTAACTGTTACTGGTGGAACAACCTGGCTGTGGTATGAAGGAGCCATTGAGGTAGGAACAACTTCTACTATCACAGTAGCACCAACTGTGACAACGACATATTACTGTAATGTGTTTGACGGAAGCGGATGTGAAGCTGAATTGGAGGTTACTATTACGGTTGATGATGATTCAGGATTGGATGGAATTGGATTGGAGAATGGAATTACCATTTATCCTAATCCAACAAACGGTTTATTTGGATTAGTGTTCGACTTGAACAAAGAAGCTGATTTAAACATCGAAATTCTAAATGTTTTGGGAGACAAAGTAATGAGACAACAGCTAAACTCAGTGAAAGATCAAACGGTGAAGTTTGATCTGAGCGAGATGGCAAGTGGAGTTTACTTTGTAGTCATTGAAACGGAAAATGAAACCATTTCAAAGAAAATGGTAATTAGAAGATAAAATTGATTTGATTCTATAGGAAGGGCTGCTCGTTGAGTGGCCCTTTTTTGTTAGAAACTCATTCTGGCACCAATTAGGAAGTTTCGTCCCGGAGCGGAGATTCCTGAAGCAAATTGACGGTAATGAACATCCAGAATATTTTCTGCAGCAAATTGCAGTGTTAAAATGTCAAAAAGCTCATAACTAATTCGGTAATTCAAAGTCCACCAAGGTGGTGTTCCTTCCTCATTTGGTGTGAGGTCAAGATTATCGGCTCCTCCACCGTATTCAACTAAATCCTTTCGGAAATTGTAGAAACTGTAAAGTGATGTATTTAGCTTTTTACCAGCATAAGTGAAGGCTATCTTACCAAATTGAGGTGGAATGTGGCTGAGAGGTGTATTATTCGCCAAATCTCTTCCGTAAGTGTAATTGTAGGTATAGCTAAAGTCCAGCTGTTTGGTGAATTGTACTTTGAGGAACGTGTTTGCACCAATTATCATGGCATTGTCTGTATTAACAATGGCTTGAATCTTTGTCATTTCACCATTGTATTCAATCGAATCTTGCCCATTTAGGGTAAAATCACGTTGTACCATGGCATTGAATAAATAATTTCCGTAAACCGAACCTCCAATGGTGATGAGTTCTTTAAAGAATGAACGATTCAATGAAAATTCAAAACCAAGGACATATTCAGGTTTTAAATCATCGTTTGGAACGACCGTATTACCACTTTTCTCAAAAACCTTTCCGTAGTCGTCAATATTCGGAGCTCTGAATCCCGTAGTGATCATACTTTTAATTGTTGTTGCAGAATCAGGATTCAACACAAAACCAATATGACCAGATGGAGCAGAAGTGGTGAATTGAACCTCATTAAATGGAAGAGAAATAATGGAAGTGTCTTTAAATTCGGATTGAGCGTAAATGAGTGAATACCTTCCTCCCGTTGAGAAAACAGCTCTGTTTTTAAATTTTTTCTTGTATTCGATATAAAATCCTGAGTTGAGGTAATGGCTAAAATCAGGATAACGGGTTTGAGTGTTGAGGGTCTCATCGGAATAAAGGTCTCGCAATTCAGCGGTTGATTTAACGATGTTATGTTGTGCCTCTACACCGTAAAAAATCATTTGAGATTTAGGGTAAGCTTTACTGAAGTCAGCATTGAACCCTAGTACATTAACATCTTCGTTTTGGTGTTCCCTAAAAGTAGACTGATATTGTCTTGAGATTCGATCTTCATCTATCTTTTGATAAGACAACTGAACAATACCTTCATCCATGATCTTAGATTTGGTCTTGAAACTCATTTTTAAGGCACTTAGGAGCCTGTTTTGGGGTCCGTAGTACCATTCAGCCCAACGCAGGTTACCATTACGATATTCAGTTAATTTATCGTAGCGGTTAACCGGAGTGGAGGTAGAGTATTGAAAATTGAGTGCAAGTTCAAAATTATCCTGCGGACGGTAAATGAACTTCTCCAATAAATCAAACTGTGCGTACTCCGAACCAAATTGAACGTTGGGATCACTATTCGTAACCATAGAGTCTTGTCCATTGATTTGTGTAATGTACTGTGGATGTAATCCCCAATCCGAATAGCCATGTGCTCGATTAGTTCCCATTTTTGAATCGCCAAAACGTGAAAGGGTGAAACTGCTCAGCAACCCCCACTTTTTTCGCCCCGTTGAAAAATCAAAATGAGTGGCTAGACCATTGTTGTTGGAGCTATATCTGAAATAGCTACTACCATCCAAATAAAGACTGTCCTTACCGATGATTTTTGGATCTTTGGTATGAAAGTGAATCACTCCACCCAAGGCATCACTTCCGTAAAGCGATGAACTTGGACCGAAAATAATTTCAGTTTGATCCAAAACGGAATTGTCAATGGTAATTGAGTTTTGAAGATGGCCCGAACGGTAAATGGCATTATTCATTCTAATTCCATCAACAACCAGCAAAATCTTGTTGGCTTCAAATCCTCGAATAATTGGACTTCCCCCTCCTGCCTGCGTTTTTTGTACTAATACACTTCCCGTATTTTGGAGCATATCGGCACTATTAGCTGGGTTTTCAAGTTTTACAACTTCTGGTCCTACAATGCAAACGAACTGCTGATTTTCATCTACTTTGGAGAAAGAATAACGTAAAGGATGATCAATGTAGGTGGTTGGTAAATCGTAAGATTTTACAGTTAAATAATAAATTCCCGTTTTGGTTAATTCAGCTTTTGGAATGGTATGAAAACCGTACGAAGTATGTTCAATACTAACAACTTCATCTTTGGCAAAAAAGCCCAAGTCAACCTGTCCGTTTTTGTCACTAAGAGTCCCTTCGCTATAATGTTCAGAAAAAACTAAAATGCCAGAAATTGGTTTTTTGGTGTCAGAGTTGAGGAAAGTAACTTTTTGAGCAAATGAAGCAGACGAGACCAAAAAACTAATCATGAAGAGTAGCTTCCAAAATGGCAAGACTCTGAACATCTTTAAAATTGTCAAAGATGATTTTGTAATAGTTAAGTAAGTCATATATCAACTGTCTGCGTTGTTGAAGCTCAATTTTCGGCCCGTTTATTCCATCAAATTTCGTGCCCGAAAGCTGCAAAAGTAGTGCAGATTTTTCTTCATTCAAATAAAACGGATGATTGGGTAGATATTTGACAAATGAACCCTCCTGTAAATCAAAGTATTTTGGGTTGTCTGATACCTCTGGGTAAAAGCCTAAATATTTTGTCAATTCATACAAAAATTTGATGGGGAAATTAGCTATTTCATTGCTTTCATCCAGAATTTGTAGAATGCTCTTTAAGAATAAAAAAAGAGCTGAATTGTCTTCCTGTTCTTTGATGGTTTTAGATAGCACTTCGTTCATAAAGAATAAAATGCTGGATTTGTACGGATCGTAGGGTATATTTCTAAAAACAACAGAGGATTCTAAAGCAGATATTTTAGCTAAATCACTGTCTTTACGCTGGTAATACTCTACCGATAAAATAGCGAGCGGCTGAATGAGGTTTCCCTTTTTGTTTTTTCGTTTGGCTCCTTGAAAAATAAAGCTTTTAACACCTTCTTCCTGACAGAGAAGTTTAATGATTAAACTGCTTTCGGAATAATCGATTTTTTGTAATACAATTCCCTCAAGCGTTTGTTTTCCCATTCAACAAACTTAGTTAATGACGAGGATTTTTGCGACTTTTTTACCTTTTCCACTGGAAACTCCTGACCAAACTAAATAAACTCCGGTTTGAACACGATTACCCTGAAGTGTTTTTCCATTCCAAACAGCCGTTCCACCATTAGATGTTGTTTTGTAAACCAGATTTCCGGCAACATCCGTGATTTTAACATCGGCTTCGTAACCTAGTCCCTGAATGGTGATTGGACCGTTAAAACTAGGTTCAACCGGATTTGGAAATACGGTTACATCTGAAAATTTAGCATCACCAATGGTTCCATCAGCTCTAAAAGAGACCAAACCTTTGTCAGTGGCAAAGTAAACTTCTCCTGAAGCATGATCAATTTTGATGTCCAATACATTGTTTGAGATGAGTGGACTATTAGAGGTATTAAAACGATATTCTTCGGTTAAACCATCTGGTGAAAGGCAAAATACCCCTGAGCTATTGGTTCCAATCCATTTACGATTTCCTCCATCCACTGCAATCGACGTAATGTAAGTTTCACCTAAGAGTTTTTCTACCTCGCCGTCTACGGTAAGTAGAATTGGATTAGCGTCGTAGTCTCCAAAGTCCCCATCAAATAAGTTAGAGGTAGAATATAAAATCACCAATCCCTCTTCGGTTCCAATCCAAATTTCACCATCAATATCCTGAGCAATAGCTTTTACAAAAAGGGAAGGCAAGTTTCCAAATCCTTCGGCAGTACTCAAACTTTGTACCTGATCATCGCTTGGATCATCCAGGGTACCACCATCATCAAAGGCTACCAGCCCAGCATTGGTAACAGCTACCCATTTAACCCCATTTTGGTCGATCATTAAACGGTACGGAATTTTATCTTTTGCTGCCGATCCAAGTGAGAAAGAGTATTGAGCTCCATCAGGAGTAAAGCACTTAAGTGGCTCCAATCCCTTATTCACAATCCATAAATTCCCCCGGTCGTCGTACTTCATGTCGGTAATAGCCATACTTTCACCAGCCGCTTCAATAACTGAATTATCGGTATTCCAAACTTCACTAACCGTTTTACCATCCTTTACAATTTTTAGTCCTCCTTTTGAGAAACTAGAGAATGCAAATTCATCTGTATTAGATTGATTAACCGCTGCACAAACAAAATCCCAATCATCGTCTTTGCTTACGTTTTCTTGTGTTAAGTGATTAAAGTTGGTCCATTGCTCATCTTCAAAAACGTAAACTCCGTTTCGTGAAAAAACATTGAGTAGGTTATGGGTTAAACCTCCTCCTGCAATGACTAACTTACCGTACTGAATGTCCATTCGGTAGCTCCCATCAGTCCATGGTGAATTGGAAAAAAGAGAGGCTCCGTCCCAACTATTCGTAGCTCTAACCAATCCAGCATCTTGATCACCAATCCAATAATGTTCTCCATTTTTAACACAGGCTACCGGATTGGGAGATCCTAATGAAGGATAGGTATAAATCAAATCTTGAGTGGTCATGCTAGCATCCAAAAAGTTGATGGAAGAGAACAAACACATGATCAATTCATCACCATTGCTCTTTAAGTTGGTAATAGAAACCGGATTTGCCGCGTAAGTGTTAAAAACATTATCCTCAAAGTAGTAAACGCTATCAGCATTAAAGTCTTCAGAGTCGTAGGCAAAAACTAACTTGTTTCCAAAAGCTTCCAGGTGTTGAATGTCCTCATTTAAAAGCTCAACAGGTAAATTGGATTTCTTTTGCCATTGGTTTTTATCATTCAAAAATCCCTGATTTTTATAGGCATAATAAATTCCATCGTCCGTCCCAACATAAATAGTGTCTTGTAAAATACTAACATCATAAATGGTTGGATTGGTATAAGGGTAGTAAGTATCTCGAATCTCTTTTTTGGCATTGTCAAAAACAACTAATCCAATACTACTAGCAATGTAAATGAGATCCTCTTCAAAGTAAAAAGCATTAATTCTTTTATTCCCGGAGATGTCTGCAATCTTAATCCAGGAAACATTGGTAATGGTATTGCCTTCAATTATATCCAGATTTCCATTATCATATCCTACAATTACGGTAGATCCGTCACTATCAATGGTTGAAATTCCCAAATCACTCAAGCCATTGGTAACAGTGAGCATGTCAATCGAATTGTCTTCTAAGTCGTAGTTGACAATACCATTAGAACAAGCGTAGTAAATATCGCTGTCTGTTTGTGCAATTCCTTTGGCATTAAATGCAGAAAAGTGAATGCGCCAATCATTCATTCCAATTTGTGCGATTCCGGTAAGGGAACTAAAAAATAGGATGGAGAAGAGTAGTTTATACATGTGTCAATCTGATACTAAACAAAAATACACACAATAAACTGGTTTCAATGAGAATTATTGTTCTGAATAGCTGAATTATGCAGCATTAAGTTCCATGTAGTATTTGTCCAAACCTTTTCCTAAGCCATTTTTGGTGATATTTTTAGTTTGAAAGCCCATTTTTTGGTAAAAACCTTTGGTATGTTGAGAGGTTTCAATGAAACAGTGCTGATTTGGATATACTTCTCTAATTAACTTAAGGCGAAATAAAGTAAGTTCAGTACCAATTCCTTTTGAATGATATTTAGGATCAACCATGCCCCATGATAAACCAGCTTTGGCATAACGGGAATCCATATAAATTCCACCACAAGCTATGATTTTATGACCATCCTGAACGACGAAATAGGGATATTCGGAATGATTGTAGAGCCAGTTTTGAAACAACGCCAACTCTTCCATGGCGAAATAGATACCGAGATTTTTTTGAAAAATTTGAATGCAAGCGTTATGATCCGAGGGTTTGAATTCACGAATTGTCATAGTAAGTTAGTTTTTTGAGTGTAGTATTTAGTTGTTTGGGTGCGCTCTAAAAAATAGACGGGAAAAGTGAGCAAAGGGTTTGCTATGTCTGGCTTTCAGGGTGAGCTGGCGAATAGCAAGGTGCTGGTATTCAGTAAGAAAAAATGATGTTTTTTCAGCTTTTTTCAAGATGATGCAAAGAGAAAAAGGAAATACTTAGAAAGATGTCTTTTAACCAAAAACAGCTTTAATTGCATCTTCAATTTTACCAACTTTAACAATCTCGATGGAATAGTTCTTAGGATCAATTCCTTTACAGTATTTCGATAGGATAATTTGTTCAAATCCCATTTTTTCTGCTTCTGAAATTCGTTGATCGGTACGATTTACTGGACGTAATTCACCGGATAAGCTCAACTCAGCGGCCAGACATATTTTTGAATTTAACGGAATGTTGGAAGTGGAGGACATGATTGCACAAACAACCCCCAAATCAATTGCTGGATCGTTTACTTTAATTCCACCCGCTATGTTCAGAAAAACATCTTTAGCGGCCAATTTAAAACCACACCGTTTTTCCAAAACTGCGAGGAGCATATTTAGACGTTTGGTATCAAAGCCCGTTGAGGTACGTTGAGGCATACCGTAGGCTGCTGTACTCACCAATGCCTGAATTTCCACCATGATGGGTCTAACCCCTTCAATGGTAGATGCGATAGCAATACCACTCAAATTCTCCTCATTGTTGGAGATTAGAATTTCAGAAGGATTTTCAACAGCTTTTAAACCTGATCCCTGCATTTCATAAATCCCCAATTCGTTGGTAGAACCAAAACGATTTTTAACAGATCTTACCAGACGGTAAACGTGGTTTCTGTCTCCTTCAAAAACCAAAACACAGTCCACCATATGCTCTAAAACCTTTGGCCCCGCTAAAGAACCTTCTTTGGTAATGTGTCCAATTAAGAAAACCGGAGTTCCTGATTCCTTGGCATATTTAAGTAGTTCAGCTGTACATTCCCGAATTTGTGAAATACTTCCTGGTGAGGATTCAATATTCGCCGAATGCATGGTTTGGATAGAGTCAATGATTAAAATATCTGGCTGAACGGCCTCTATCTGGATAAAGATGTTTTGCATAGATGTTTCGGTCAATACATAACAATCCTCATTTTCTTTTCCAATTCGATCGGCACGCATTCCCACCTGCTGCTCACTTTCCTCTCCCGAGATGTAGAGAATCTTTTTATCTGCTTCCCGAACGGCCATTTGCAATAACAAGGTCGACTTTCCAATTCCAGGTTCTCCCCCAAACAAGATCAATGATCCAGGAACCATTCCACCACCTAACACCCTATTTAATTCTGGGTCTTTAAGATTAATTCGCCGCTCAAGTTTTTGTTCAATTTCATTTAAACGATGCGGTTTGGCTGCTCTTTGTGTACTTGAAGATGAGAAAGGTGTAGCACTTTTGGGCGCCTTTTCAATGACCTCTTCTACATAGGTGTTCCATTCATTACACGAATTACACTTTCCAATCCATTTGGGAGACTGAGCACCACAGTTTTGACAAAAAAACGAAGTCTTGATTTTGGCCATAACCCTTTTTTCAATTAAGTACGTTGAGATTGCAAATTAGCATATTTTAATCGTAAACTATTTACGAAGTAGTAAGGCTAATTTGGATTGAGAATAAATAGACTCAATATTTTATCCCGAAACGAAAAAATACAGCAAATTAGCGTTAAATTTAAAGTCTTGTTTTGAATTAAGAGAATATGGCAAAAATTGTGACATACAATGTAAACGGAATTCGTGCAGCAATGAAGAAGGATTGGATGGAATGGCTAAAATCTGTCGATCCGGATATTGTTTGTATTCAGGAAACTAAAGCTCATAAAGAGCAGCTGGATTTGCAAGTTTTTGAAGAGGCAGGGTATCATACTTATTGGTTTTCGGCTGAAAAAAAAGGATACAGCAGTGTAGCTATTTTTTCTAAAACCAAGCCTGACCATATCGAGTATGGTTGCGGAATTGAAAAATATGATGCCGAGGGTAGAATTATTCGAGCTGATTACGGTGATTTTTCGGTTTTGAGTTGCTATTTCCCTTCGGGAACAAGTGGCGATGAAAGGCAGGCATTCAAAATGGAATTTTTAGCAGATTTTCAAACTTACATCAATGAGTTAAAAAAGACGCGTCCCAATTTATTGGTATCGGGAGATGTGAACATTTGTCATACAGAGATTGACATTCACAATCCGGTACGAAATAAAGATACTTCAGGCTTTAAACCTGAAGAAAGGGAATGGGTAAGCCAATTTTTGGACAGTGGATTTATTGATTCTTTTCGCCATTTAAACAAAGAACCACACAATTATACCTGGTGGTCATATCGAGCGGGAGCTCGAAAAAAGAATTTGGGCTGGAGAATTGATTATCACTTAATCACAAATTCGTTGGAGGATAAATTGAAAAGGTCAGTGATTTTAGCTGATGCAGTGCATTCAGATCATTGTCCTTCTTTGATTGAATTGGACCTAAAAGTTTGAGAAACAAAAGGTAGTATTTGACGTAGAAGAACGTATAAAAGCAGAGTCTTGACAGAAATTATTTTTGGAGCGGTTGGTTATGGTCTCTTACTGAGTGTAATGGTAGGGCCGGCATTTTTTATTCTGATTGAAACCAGTATCATTAAAGGGGTTAAGTCTGCCCTATTCCTGGATTTAGGAGTTTTGTTGAGTGATATCATCTATGTGATGATTGCTTTTTATTTCTTTTCAGAAGTTACTGCTTTAATGGAAAGTGACAATCGTTTTATACTCAAAATAGTTGGCGGAGGCTTTTTTATCATTCTGGGATTAGTCAATCTCACCAAAAAGAAAGTCCGCTTTCCACAAGGAAAAAAGCTGGTTAAGCCCGAAGAGTTGACGGCGAGTAATTATTTGATGATGATCTTAAAAGGATTCACGATCAATTTCGTAAATCCAGGTGTTCTTTTTTACTGGTTAACACTAATGTCTCTGGTTCCGAATTCCCCGGCATATCTGGGATTGAGTCACGATCAAAACCTAATGATTTACATCGCAATCATTCTAATCACCTTCTTTAGTATTGATGTATTAAAAATTATTGGTGCAAAAAAACTCAAAGACATCCTAACACCCGATTGGATGCGTGTTGTAAATTTGATCCTTGGAATAATCCTTCTGCTTTTCGGACTGATGTTTCTTTTCCAGGGAATTTTTGCCCTGTGGAAATAACGCAGTAACGAAATAATAAGGGCAAGTTATATTTTGAAACCAACACAACGAATGAGATTCAATCATTTCATTATCCTATTTCTGCTCATTTCATTTGGAGCTAATGCACAAAAGCTAAAGCCTCGAATGATGAAGAACTATTGGGACTTTAACTATTCTGCTCTTAGAAGTCAAGGGTACTATTATGCTGATGATTTTAACGGTGAAACAACACTTGAGCACGGTGAGTGGAGATATTGGGATAGGCAAGGAAATCTGGAAGAAATCCGAAACTATAAAAAAGGTGTTTTACATGGTAAGGTAATTCTATTTTACGCTAACGGAAAGAAAAAAGAAGCAGGCTTTTTTAAAGAAGGTATTCAAGATTCTGTTTCAACACGTTGGTATGAAAACGGAAATGTAGAGGTGGCAGGTACTTACAAAATGGGAGTTCCAATTGGTAAATGGTTTTATTTCTACGAAAATGGCTATCACATGATGGAAGAGGAGGTACTGGATTCTGTCAACTATGTCCTCAACTTTTGGAAAATGGATAGTACTCAAACCTTAAAGGATGGGAATGGCCGAACCTTCAAATATTTTGAGCACGGATTTTTGGAAGAGTTTTTTACTTACAAAGATGGCTTAAGAGATGGCGATTTTGAGGAGTATACTGTAAGAGGAAGACCTTTTGTTCATGGACAATACAAAGGAGGAAAAAAGGACGGAGATTGGAAATACTGGTATTATACAGGAGGAGTTGACCGAATCGTTTCTTATCAAAATGATAAGCTGGAGGGAGATTATAAAAAGTATTATGACAACGGAAAGTTGAATATAAAAGGTCAGTTTTCTAATGGAATGAAACAAGGGGAGTGGAATTGGTTTACCAAGGTTGGAACCAAAGATATGCAGGGTGAATTTGTCAATGACAAGCAAGATGGATTTTGGAAATATTGGTTTGCCGGAGATTCTGTGACGGTATCAAGTCAAGGTTATTTTAAAGAAGGATTGAGAGATGGAAAATGGCAATTCTATTACAAGGATGGTTCAAAGTGGAAAGAAGGTGAATATAAAAATGATCTGGAAGAAGGGGTATGGAAAACCTGGTTTGAGAACGGTAAATTGTTGAAAGAAGGATCATTTGTTGCGGGAGAAGAAGATGGTAATTGGAAACAGTATTACAACAATGGTCAATTGAAAAATGAAGGGAATTTTCAAAATGGTAAATTGCATGGTGAGTGGGCTTCTTATTATAAAAAGGGGAAATTACACCTTACCGGAACCTATGAAAATGACCTTAAAGTTGGTGAGTGGGCTCGTTATTCTCAAAAAGGGCGTTTATTAGAAAAAGGGCCTTATAAAATTGTGAATTATAAAAAACATGTGAAATACGGACCTTTCTCAAAACGTGTTTTAAAAGAAAGTGTAAAAGACGGTCATTGGGTATGGTATTCGCAAAAGGATGGTGGAAAAACACATGAAGGAGATTATAAGAATGGGAAAGAAGAAGGTGAATGGGTTTATTATTTCCCAGGTGGAGCAAAAGCTAATCGGGTAGTTAATTACAAAGATGGTCGTTTGCACGGTAAAACCTTAATTCTCAACTGGAGACCAAATTACGTTACGACCGAAATTAACTACAAAGACGGTTTAAAGCACGGTAAAATGGTCATTTATGACAAACGTGGAAACGTAGTTGCCGAGAAAGACTTTGAAGAAGGTGTAAGAGTAATGCCAGGAGGTAATAAAGCCTTTAAAGCAGGCTAACTAGAGAAGAACCTCTTTTACATTATTTCTAATTTTTCCACACAGTTCGTCAGTTGGTAGATCGTTGTCATCCAATCCAAAAGGATCTTCAATCTCCTCCGCCAAAATTTCCATACTCACTAATACGTAAAATAGGAAAGCGGCTACGGCTACCGAGAAATAACCAAACCAATCTACAAAAGCCAAAGGCACTGTAGTGACATAAATAAAGATGAATTTTTTTAAGAAGTTACTGTATGAGTAAGGAATAGGCGTATTTCTAATTCGCTCACATGCTCCTAAGATGTCGGAGAAGGTTTTGAGATTAGAATCAATTACAAGGAATTCTTCCTCCGTAATTTTATTATCGCTCTTCATTTGTTTAAAACGACGATAGAGCATTTTTGCAATTTGGTTAGGAATATGTTCCTTATTCTCTAACAGTTTTGCTTCTTCGTCTGTCAATTCCAGTTCTTCCATTTTAACGCCTGCCCGCAAGTGCTCTTTCATTGCATAAGCGTAGTTCGGAATCATACGAGAAAAGAATTTAATGTCTTCCTCATCAGTTGTTAAAGCACTAATCTTAATGGCCAAATTACGGGTGTTGTTCACCATCTCACCCCATTTTTTACGACCTTCCCACCAACGATCGTAAGCCGTATTGGTACGAAATACCAACAAAAGGGATAAAACAAAACCAATGAGTGAATAAACATCCATCAGCTGTTTAAAGTTTTTGAAATCATCAAAATAGGTCATTTTCACAAACACCAAAGCAGAGGTGAAAATGGCGAGATAAATCATCTCCTTCCAAATAATACCAATGGTATCACTCTTTCGGATAAGGAAAATATAACGAAACCAATTTTTAGGATTGTACTTAATCATGCTGCCGAAGATATTTAAAAAGTGTTTAAACTCCCAAAAAGGGCTAAAAGACTTTGTTTTATATTTGCCTCAATGAAAGGCTTTTTAGATGGCATAAAAAGATGGGGACGAATTCTTCGGGTAACACTAATCCGAAAAATTATTCACCTTAGCAGAAAGGTGAAAGTTCCCGGTTTTGAAGGGATTTCGTTGTGGGAAATTCTCTTCTTCTTTGGCTATTCTATTCGCAATGGTTTTGTCACTACCAGAGCATCTTCTTTAGCTTTTCATTTCTTTTTAGCCATGATTCCTTTTGGACTCATTTTGGTGGTTTTGAGTGATAGTTTCAGTTTTTTTGATTTGGATCATGATGTCATTCCGGTTTTGGGTAGTTTCATTCCAGAGGATATCTTCAATAATTTTGTAGGGAATTTGCATGAATTTCAGCACTCAACAGTCAATTCTCTCATCTCGGTTGGATTTGTTATTGCCCTCTATTTTACCTCCAATGGTTTTAATGTGATGATCAAAACTTTTAATCACTCTAAAATTGATTATAAAAAGCGAAAATGGTGGGCCATTCGCATTACTTCTTTCATTTTGGTTGTGGTATTTGTCATTGGAATATTGCTCATGTTTATTGCCATTTTATACATGCGTAAGCTTTTTGTCAACTGGACTGAAGTGAGTGATTTTGCAGCCAATAATTTTGGTTGGATGTTTACTACTGCTTCTCTTATTTTGGTAATGACCTGGATGTATTTTGGAATCGCTTTATTGTATTATTGGGCACCTTCAAAACGAAAAACATTCCGATTTTTCTCTGCAGGAGCAAGTTTAGCAACAATCTTAATTGTATTAATTTCAGAAGGGTACTCATTGTATATTCAAAACTTTGCGCGTTATAATGAACTGTATGGTTCTTTAGGAACAATCATGGCTTTGATGTTGTGGATGTACTTTATCTCTTTTGCTTTATTGATTGGTTTTGAGCTAAATGCAAGTATTCATGGCGCAATTACCCATCGTAAGTTGAATAATTTCAAGGAAATTAAAGATCGTTACGATAAAAGCTTCTGATATTGTAAGCAGTATGGCTTTAAAACGTATTTTTGTATAAGAACTAAAAACAAAGCCATGAACAGAAAATTAATCCTATTTGGTTTGTCCGCTATTCTTTTAGCGTCATGTGGTGGACAAGAAGAAACCGAAGAAAATCCCGAAGCTGAGGAAAATACAACGACACAAGAAGAAGTTTGTACCTATTCTTATGATGAAGGTTCAACAGTTTTAACCTGGACAGCTTTTAAATTAACCGAAAAAGTTGGCGTTAACGGTTCGTTTGATGAAATTAACGTAACGGCAAATGATGGAGCAGAAGAAATGATGGGAGTGCTATCAGGTGCTACTTTTGAAATTCCAGTTCAGTCCGTAAATTCTCAAGATGAGGTGAGAGACCCTAAGATCAGAGAGTTCTTTTTTGGAAAAATGGCCGAAACAACATCAATTAGTGGTGAAGTAACGTCAATCAACGAAACTGAAGGAACGGTAATGATTAAAATGAATGGTAAAGAGGTGGAATATGCTGGAGATGTTGTCGTAGAAGGCGAAGCTGTTACTTTAACATTGACTATTGATATTACCGATTTTGAAGCGCAGGATGCTTTAGACGCTTTAGGCGAGGCTTGTGCTGAGAAGCATACAGGTCCTGATGGTGTTACCAAATTCTGGACAGATGTTGACATTGCAGTTAAGACGACACTGGTAAAAGAATGTGAATAGAACATTTTAACGATATAACAAAAGCCTGAGTATTCATTTGCTCAGGCTTTTTTTGTAACATTGTGTTAGGATGGATAGACAAATTATTGTGACTGGCGGAGCCGGATACATTGGTTCTCATACAGTGATTGAACTGTTAAAGGAGGGATATGAACCAATTATCATTGACGATTTTAGAAATTCAAAGCCTTTTATTCTCGATAGGATAACAGAAATTAGTGGAGAAACTCCCATTCATTATTCAGTAGATTGTACGGATGAAGAGGCAATGATGGCCATTTTTGAAAAACATCCCAATTTGCTGGGTATAATTCATTTCGCAGCTGATAAGGCTGTAGGAGAATCAGTTACTAATCCCTTAAAATATTACCAAAATAATGTGGGGTCCATGGCTGTTGTGCTAAAGGGAATGGCGAAGTATAACCTGGAGCATTTGGTTTTTTCTTCTTCCTGTACGGTTTATGGCGAACCCGATCAAGCCGAGGTGACAGAGGATAGCCCAGTTAGGGAAGCCAATTCTCCCTACGGACATACCAAGATAATCTGTGAAAAAATGATCCGGGATGTCTTTGCATCAGGAGCAGCTATAAAAGGAACTTTGTTACGTTATTTTAATCCCATTGGCGCTCATCCTTCAGCTCGTTTGGGGGAATTACCTCAGGGAATCCCCAATAATCTGGTGCCTTATATAACGCAAACAGCTAAGGGAATTAGAGAACAATTAACCGTTTTCGGTGATGATTACGATACCCCTGATGGAACCAACATTCGAGATTATATCCATGTCGTGGATTTGGCACGTGCTCATGTTTTAGCTTTGAATTGGTCGCTAAATCAGTCGCAGACTTTTTACGAAGCATTTAATCTTGGAACCGGAAAAGGCTCGTCTGTCTTGGAAATAATCAATACTTTTGAAAAAGTGAATCAACTCAAACTCAATTACCAAATTGGTGAACGACGAGCAGGAGATGTGGTTCAAATTTATGCCAACGGAAATAAGGCAAAAGAGGTTTTGGGATGGGAGTGTGAATATGATATCTCTGCTGCTTTAAAACATTCGTGGGAATGGGAAAAAGGCCTTGAATAAATGAACAAACTAATTGTCATAGTACTTATTTTAACCTCTGCTGCCAGTTGGTCACAGAAAGAGGATAAATATGAGTATGGAGAGGCTTTTAAGAGACGTAAACCGGGTATTTTTAGATTGTATACCGGATTGTCTGCACCAGACGAGGATTCGCCGATAAAGTTTGATCGCTTTAACACTGCTTTTTTCTGGAATTCGTGGATTGGAGAAACCAATGGAGTTAAAACAAAATTCTATGCAATAGGTCACGATATCAATCTTATGTTTGATGTCCCTTTTGGTAAACGCTCTCCAATCGGAATTGGAATAGGCTTGGGATACAGCCATTTTAATATCCGAAACAACGGGCAATTTGATTTTGTGGATAATCCTACCAACCAAAACCAACACACTTACTTATCGCCTTACATTGGCCCAAAACGGTGGATTAACCGAACCGTATTTAACTTTTTAGAAGTTCCTTTTGAATTGAGAATTAGAGCTCGAAGGGAAAGAGGTAAGTTCAAGTTTTATCCAGGATTTAAGTTCGCCTTTATGGTTGAAAATTATATCAAATGGCGAATTGAGAGTGAGGAGTATAAAGAGTTTAATTTTCCTGACCTTAACCGGATTCACTATGGTCCAACCATCCGTATTGGAGTTGACAATGTAATGCTTTGGGGCTTTTACGACATGACAACCCTCTTTACAGATCCGAATAGCAACAAACTTCAGCTGTTTGGTGCCGGAATCAGCATTGGCTGGTTTTAAGAAATGAATAGGGCTGTTAAAAGGTATCCTAATCCTAACACTAAAAAAGCAAACCACGCAACTTTTGAAGCAATGGTTAAATGCAATTTTTCCTTTTGACTGATTGCTGTTCTATTTTCCATCTTTTTGTGTTTTGTTTAATACAAATTTGAGGCGAAAAGTGCGGTATTACCAATTGGAATGCGCTTGTTAATTTGGTTTTTTGCGATTTCCGCAATTTCTATACGCTTTTTTGACTATTTTCCCTTCAAATTCAGCGGAGATGGAATTGAAAGATTTAAAAAAAGAAATGGGCCGATCGACCCGGAAAGTGCTTGTCGGGGCTATCTTTATTGGTTTATTCGGCATTTTCATATTGTGGTTGCTTTTATCAGGAGTCGATAAATCCTCGAAGCCAGAAGCAGGAGGATCGGTAATCATCTGGATTCTGCTTATTGCTTGCCTTCTCATAGGTGGTCTAATGTCCTACAAAGCCATTTCAGATTTGCGTAAACTTTCAAAAGGAACTCATCCGTTAATTGCCGCTATTCAAAGTAAACAAACGGATTTTATTGTTTGGATGTATGAACATGTCTTACAAGGTAGAGCAGGGCCTACTCATAACATCTGGATGCAAACGAAGGATGGTAAGCAAATGACATTCACCTTGAAACCGAAGAAAATTCAGCCAATGTTGAACTATTTGCATTCACAGTTCCCTTCTGCAGATTTAGGTTATTCGAAAGAGCTAAAGACTAAACACCATAAGAAATCTCGGGAATCAAACGATCATTAAATCCTAACAAATAATAAAAATTGGCTGAAAAAGCTGTAGCTCGGGAGGTTTTGTATTGAATCAGGCTTATCTTTAAGTGACAGATGTTAAAAGTGACTTTTGATATTGTGCTTTCGCTTTTGGGCTTACTTATTTTAAGCCCTATTATGTTTTTGGTGAGTGTTCTCATCCTTATTTTAGAGCGTAAAAATCCGTTTTTCGTCCAGTCCCGGATGGGATATAAAAAGACGGAGTTTCAAATTATCAAATTTCGAACAATGCTGGATGGTAAAATTACGCCCATTGGCAGGGTTTTGCGAAAAACCGGTATTGATGAGCTACCGCAAATGGTCAATATCCTTTTATTAGAAATGAGTTTTGTTGGTCCACGCCCTTTAACTGTTGCCGATATTGAACGTTTGGGATGGAACAGGGATTATTATGAAAGACGATGGAGTGTTCGCCCTGGAATTGCCGGTTTATCTCAGTTGTCTCCCGTATGTAATGCACATGTGAGTTGGTTATACGATCAAACCTACATTAAGCGGCACTCTTTTTGGATGGATCTGAAAATTATGTTTTCCTCCTTCGCTATTTTGTTTGTTGGAAAAGAAAAAGTTAAAAATTGGGTGAATAAACGATAAGGATGAAAGTATTGGTAAATGGAGGCGGAAACATTGGAACCACACTGGTTAACCTCTTGCTTTTTTATAAGAATGAAATTGGTCTGGATGAGATTTATTGGTGTAAACGTACCATCAATGCATGGAATCAGCAGGAGTTAAGTTTATTAGAAGAGAAAGGAGTACGACTTTGTTCTATTGACAATCCTGATTATCCTCGTTTTAAAGAGGTGATGCGTGAGGTCGATTATATTTTTGAAGCAACGGCTAATGGGGTTGGGCTTAAAAATTGGGAGCGTTATCAGCAACTTTCTAATCTTAAAGGCGCATCTGCTCAAGGAAGTGAAAAGGGATTTGGAATTCCTTTTATGTCCGGAATTAATGAAGAAAAAATTCAGGGACAAAAATTTGTTAATGTTGTTTCATGTAATACGCATGGTTCTGCTGCAATCTTATCTACTTTTTGTGGTAATCGTCTAGAACATTTAGCCGAAGCCGATTTTGTAGTTGTTCGCCGGTCTGAAGATTTGGGGAATCATCAACGTTTAGTGTCGGGAAATGTGGTTGCAAGACATTTAGACGCTACTATCGGAACGCACCATGGCATTGACGTTATTGATATGTTTAAAACCATTGGAGTAGATTGTAATCTAACTTCCTCCGATATTACAACTCCATCTCAATTAACCCATTCAGTTCGTTTTAACATCCAATTTAAGAATGGGATACCTAAGAATATTGATGCTTTAATTGTTAACAATCCTTTTATGGCCACAACTAACAAGTTTGATAGCAATGTAGTTTTTGAATTGGGCAGACGATACGGTTTCCAAGGTCGTCTTTATTCCCATGCCATTTTGGTGAAATCTAACTTTTTGGTGACTGAAAATTCGATTAAAGGCTGGGCTTTTGTTCCGCAAGAAGGGAATAGTATTCTCTCCACCATTAATGCCTTTTTATTGCAAACTTCTCATCCAAATTCAGTGGACATAATGCAACACCTAAAGGCTGATTTGTTACGAGAAGAATGGTAAGTTTGAATGAGGCTTTTTTAGATATTTATAAATCACGACAAGGAATTTCGATGGTCTCTGATTCACCACTAAAACGGTGCTTATAGTTTATTCTAACTCCTGCAGCTACTGGACGTTTTACACAATTACAGAGTTTTTTGCCAATTTGTTTTTTTATACGGACTTCAGGATACATAGGAACATCCAAATAATCTAATGCCCATTGATCTAGCAAAACAAATTCTTCCTGCGTTCCTTTATTGTAAAACTGAAAGGCTTTTGATGATTTAGGAAGAGCCGTACGATCATCTTCGTGATAATAAAAAATAGCATCCGAAACCACAGATGAATAAAATCCTCCGGATAAAAAATGATCCCATTTCCCTGCTAAATTCAAGAGAGGTAATAGTCCTACTAGAACCAAACAAATCGAAAAATAAACCTTCTTAAATAAACTGGTTTGAAAAGATATTTTTTCTCCTTTTATCCATATCAATAAAATCAAGATTCCCGCAAAACATAGGTTCCATGGCCAAACCACATGATTCCAATTGTGCACCAAAGGCCCCAAAGAAATTAGAATAAAAAGGTGCATCCCCAAAATCACAATGCTCCCTATCTTTTGAATTCGAACAAATAACAAACTCAAACCTGCCAGGGCCTCTGTGATACCAATACAATAAGCTACTTCTGGGTGAGTTTGCAGGAATTCGGCCTGTCCGGTGAAACTAGCAAGCCAGGGAAACATCTCTATCCCAAAAAAGGGATTTAATTTTTGAATTCCGGACCAAAAATAGCTGAGTGATAAAATCAGCAGGACTGTTTTTAAAACCAAATCTGGCGATTTTTCATGTCGAAAACCTGCTGTGGACAGTAGAATGAGAAGGTATAAATACACCCAGGGTTGAAGTCGGTTTTGATCCCCCAAAATGAGAAAAAAGAAGAGTGCCGCTAAGGCAATGATGAGCTTTTTGTTAAGAGGTTTAAAGAGTAAACAAAGAAGCAAAACAAAAATGGAGAGTGTGGAAAGATCTCCTACAATACCCCATTCTAAACCTTCAATAACCGGTGCTGTGGGGAACTCCCGTTGCGAGCTCCTCCACACCGGCTGACTGATCAGCAATTGACTGATGAGGCTAATACTAACCAGTCTGTTTATTGTTTTATGTTTTACAAGAGCATTCACTATTTTGTGATAATCACACTTTCCTGAGTGGTATATTCTCCACTTTGCATAATTACCGAATAGGTTCCGGCAGCGTAGCTACTTGTATTTAGTTCGTGAGAGAATAAACCTTGCACGGTAAAGTTTTTAAGAACCTCTTCAACCAAACTTCCTCTCGAATCGTAAATGCGAATGCTTATTGCTTGGGATTCCGGAAAGTAGGAACTTAATGTAAGTTGATTGTCTGTTGGATTGGGGTAAACTGACAATTCAATAGCATTGTTATTGTATTCGATTGGTAGATCATTGGATTGTGTAATTCCCTGATCGGCCATTTGAATTCGTTGATTGAGAATATCTACTGTTGAGTTAATCATCCTTGATGAATAGATTTGAGCTTGCACTTCTGTTTGATACAGTTCATTATTTTGGTATACATTAGGGGTTAAAGGACTTTTTTCACTAATAGGAGCAGCATTTTCAGCATAGTCTCTAAATTGAATAGCATGTGAAGGTTCTGGCATAGCTTGTCCAAAAGCTGTACTTGCCATGAAGGCGAAAAAAATTAAAAGCGTTTTCATTATTTATCTTTTTTTGAATTTGTATTTAAAGCGATTTCCATATCTGTTTGGTAGGTTTTAAGAATGTCATAAACCCGTTTTACATCGGTGTCATAGTCACCATTAAAAAGTTGATGCGTGGTATTAATGGCCTCGTCTACTGTTGCAACTGCAGCCTCACGTTGACCTTGTTCTACCTGAAATGCCATATCATGTAATGCTTGAGCCATGTTGGCAATGGCGTAGTTCTTTTTTACTTCTTCGTTGAGATTTGAAGTTTTGTTTTGATTGAATCGTTCTTTTTTTAATTGGCCAGAGGCTCCAACCGTTTGTTTTGAGTTAGAAGCGATGTCAAAGAACTCTATGCGGGCATTTACGGCTGGAGTTTTGTTGGACTCTAACTTAAATCGAGCTAGAAAAATTTGTGTTAGTCCACGATTCATATTGTTGAGTTCCAGTTCCAAATGATTTCCTTCAATTTGAGCTTGATATCCATAAAATTGATCTAACTCCATCCCTTCTTCAAAATCAAGAACAAGTTTTGCATCCCTTCCAACGGGGCAAAGTAAACTCTCTACTTCATCGATGAATACTTTTTTGATGTCTTCCGAATCGTTGATGAAATGGATAGAGCTGTTAGCATTAGCTGTAATTTGACGAGAAAGGTCACTGTTAAAATCAACTCCAACTCCAATCACACTTATGTCAATGTGATACTCACTGTTAAATACATCCGAATTGCGGACAATTTGTCCGGGATTAATAACTCCCGTGTTGGTGAGTGCATCAGTTAGCATAATTACTTTGTTGGACTGCTTAGGGACATAAGCCATTGCTACTTGCTGGTAGCCTTGCAGCAAACCAGCATTTAAGTTGGTTGACCCACCCAAATGAATTTTGTCTATGGCCTGTAGGGCTTGTCCTTTGTCTCCAACTTTTGACGAAGGCAATAGTACTTCTACCGAACCATCAAAAGCAATGATTGAAATGTGATCTTCCGGACGTAGGCGTTCAACAAAGGCTGTAGCGGCTTTCTTGGCGTTGATTAATCGATTATCAGAGTCCATTGAACCACTTTTGTCGATGACGAGACTCACATTAACCGGTGGGGCGTCTGCTAACGATCCTCGGTTTAATTCGGAGGTAGCCAATCCAATTTGTAGAATGGCTGTTTGCTCATCAATGTTGGGATAATCTTTGCCCCATTGTAAATCCAATGCAATGCTTTCTCCATTTTCTGGTAAGGCAATTTGATGGGTATGATAATTAAAGTATTCTTCAACAATAATATCCTTTGATTTTGGGATGCCATATTCAAAATAATCCGCTCCGCGCGCGGCGGCTTCTTGTTTTTGTTTAGCTGTCATTTTTCCCCAATGCAGGGATGCAGAAGAATACCCTTGTTGTGCGTTTACCGAGCTTAAAATAAAGCTGGAAGCTAAAAAAAGTATGTTTTTTAATGAAGTTTGATTCATAGTTGAAAATTTTAATTCGCTCAAACCTAGTGGGAGTTTGAAATTTTCTCAACTATTTCTCTTGCAAACACTTTGGCGAAAGAATTTGCAATTTGCAAAACGATTTTGCAAAGAAATTCCCCCCTCATGTTTATTATATTTGCTGTGATGAGGCATCCTGAAAGGAATTATTTTGATGAGCTGAAAAAGCTAATTGTTCTTCGTTTTCGTGAAAGGCAAAATGATTGTTCTATGGATTTGTCAGAGTGGAAAGGGAAGGAAATTGAACTATTTCAGCAAGATCTTCAAGAGAGGGTAAGGGGACGAATCAGCATTAGGTGGTTTTACGACCATTTAAAGTCAGACCGGGAGGATAGGATTCCGCGAATTGATATTCTAAATCTGCTATGTCAATATTGCGGATTTGAATCCTGGAATGACTTTAAGGAGAGCAAAAAAGAAGAGGGTCTGGAGGAAGCGCAGGGGCCTCCATCTAAAGCGCAGGTAGATGCAGAGGTTGAAAAACCAATGCCTGAAAAAAGACGGTGGGTGCTTATTTCAGGTATGATGCTGATTAGTCTCCTTCTTGGGGTTGTCTTAATTACAACCTTGAGTAATGATGGACAACAGGAGTATAAAATGTGTTTTGTTGATTCGGATTTTGGAATACCGATTGCGGATAAAAATCTGGAAGTAAAACTACTTGAGAAAGGATATGAGGGGTCGGCTATTAAGGCCGATACAGTTGGATGTTTGAGCTTGTTTATGAACAGTGATTCTTTTCAGGTGGTTGTTCGGGCTGATTATTATATCACCGATACCATCCAAATTGCAAGGGATCAAAATGAAAAAAGAGAAATAAAACTAAAGGTAGATGATTACAGCATGCTCATTCATCAACTTTCAGTGACTAGTACTGAGGATTGGGAACGAAGAAGAGATCAATTAGATAAGATGATTCATCCTGACGCAGAAATTTTTTTAGTAGCAGAGGATAATCAGGGAATTGAGATGTTCAATAAGGAGGAGTTTATCGATCGAATGACCATGCCGATTAGTACGTTGAATGACTTAAGAATATTAGAAACTATTTACAGTGATGAGAAAATTCATAAAATGCGAATTACCCAGGAAGATTAGGGTTGGGGTAGGACTACTACTAATTCTTTTTGGAGGAACTATAAGCTTTGCACAATCAGCAGGAGGTAATTTTAATAAGCCTGAGTCTGATTTGGTAAAAAAGCAATTGAAGTATAATGACCTGGTTGCTTTTCAAAAAAGAGCCGTTCAAAAAGTGCAGGAACATTATCAATATTTGTCGGTGATGGCGGGTATAGAACATCAGAGCGCCGTTCGGGATAAGGCCGTTGAAATGGCAAAAAAGCAATTTGAAAAAGAGGCTTTAATTTGGTTTAATGACAAAAGTGAATCCGTTGATTATTATTTAGATCAATGTCGAAAGGGAACAGAATATAAAGAAGTAGATTCACTGGTGGTTATTCATCCTTTTTCCGAATTAACTGATGGGGAATATCGAAGCTCCATTTGGGTGCAATATGTCATTAGAGATTCAAAAGCGAAAGGAAAGGAAAAGAAACAAAAAAAATATTCTGAGCAGTTTTCAATTAGCTTAAAGCGAAATGAAAAGGTTTTTGGATCGAATAAAAAATATGTTTGGGAATTGTACTTAAGTAGTATATCAAGTTTTTAAGTCATTCCTCTGCTGTTCTTAATAATTTCATAGGCTTCCTGTATTATTTGGAACTTCTCCTTGGAAGCTTTTTGTAAATCTTCTCCCAGGTGGATTACCTTGTCGGGATGATGTAGGATGGCTAGTTTACGATACGCTTTTTTAACCATTTTATCAGAAACGCTCGGTTTTACTCCCAAAATAGAATAGGCTTGATTAAGGGAAGTTTTTGTTCGGCTTTTGAATTGTCTTTTTTTCTGTTCTTCCCCCTCCCTTCTAAAACGAAACATGGACAAAATGGAATGGAAGGTACTGTGCGGAATTCGCATTCGACGAGCCATTTCCTTAATTAGATCATATTCTTTATGACTCAAAAAACCATCAGCGGTAACAACGCCAATTAACAAGTGTATGAGCTGAACTTTTGAAGGAAGATTAAAATTGGCGGCTACATAATGACAGCCTCCCTTATGATCAATTTTTTTATCGAGATTCACTTTTAACTGATTCATGAGTTGATTCACCTTTTTAGAATCAAAATGTTTCGATAAAGCTTCCTGAATGTAAATTAACTCGGACTTTTCGGTTCGTATATCCACTTTAATCAGGCAAGAGACCAATTGCATTAAATAAAGCTCAAAACCGTCTTCTCTGCTTATAAAACTGTACTGTTTATTGCTTTTTGCTCTGGCCTTTCGACCATATAAGAAAAAGGCTATTAGAACCAGAATAGAAGTTAAACCCAAAAAAATACCAGTCCAGATGTTGTTCAAACTAAATGCAGATGACGTAAGTCCTAGCAAAATGGCAAAAGAGCATCCAGCCATAGCGTGGAAAGGACCTACGTAATATCCATAAGTTTTTTTCATTCTACTTAATTCCTTTGGCTTTTTTAATGGTTTCGTAAGCGTCTAAAATCTTCTGGAATTTTTCCTTTGCCGCCAGTTGAAATTCTTCTCCTAAATGAATGACCTTATCGGGGTGGTGAATGATCGCCAATTGACGATAGGCTTTTTTAATTTCTTTTTCATTGGCACTTTCATCTATCCCCAAAATTAGAAAGGCTTGCCTTAAAGAAGTTCCGGAACGTTTGGTTTTTGATCGTGCTCTTCGCTGTTCAGCCTCGGTTTCAAAATGAAACATACTTAGGATAGAGTCAACTCCCACTTTTGGAAATCGACAACGAATGCCTAATTCTTTGAGCATACGATATTCTGACTCCCTCAACAAACCGTCTAGAGTGGCGATGCGAACCAATAAGTAAAATAACTGGTACTTGGAGGAATAAGTGAACTCTTCGGCAATGACTTTACAAATAGCTTGGTGGTCAATGTCTTGTTCAAGATATTGTTCCAGGTAAAAGAGATGTTCTTTTGATTTTTCTGTTGAAAAGCCTTTTAAGATTTGTTGTTCAACAAAACGCTTTTCAATTTCAGCAATGTCCCTGTCCGATTTTATGATGACAGCTGCAAGAGCCAGGATAGAATGCAGATAATCCTGCTCGGTAGCTAAAAAGCCTCGTTTCTCTTTGGCATGTTGAATGATCATCGAGCGAACCATTCCATGCAAGTAAAATGCAATTCCACCTAACAAAACTCCAGCAATAAACGCTTCAATAAGATTTCTCGTTATGAAGTAGCCAATGATTAACCCAATTAACCAGCTTACCCACCAAAATCGGAGACGTTTTGATAACATTTTCTAAAAATAGTATTCTTTGAAAATCATCCTGATAAATCTTATCTTGTAATTCAAAGAAAATGAACTATGTTGCAAGGAGTTGACCCAAATGGCCCATCAATTTGGAATAAAGAAGATGTAAAAAAGGAGAATAAAGAACTAATTCGTGAAATAACAAAACTACAAAGGTTGTTATATGCCGATGGTAAAAGAAGCCTTTTAATCATTTTACAAGGAATTGATGCAGCGGGAAAAGATGGAACGGTACGAGCTATTTTTAGTGGAATTAATCCTTTAGGGTGTAATGTTTTCTCATTTAAACCTCCAACAGAGGAAGAATTAGCGCACGATTTTCTTTGGAGAATCCACTCAAAGGTTCCAGCTAAGGGAATGATTCACATATTTAACCGATCACATTACGAAGACATTCTAGTGCCTTCGGTTGAAGGATATTTGGATCAGGAGATCATTGATGAACGCTTTGATCAAATCAACCATTTTGAAAAACTCATAACGTCCAACGGAACTAAAATTTTAAAATTCTATTTACACATTTCTAAAGAAGAACAATTAGATCGTTTAACTGAACGAATCGAGAACCCGACCAAGCATTGGAAACACAATGATGGGGATTGGGAATCTCGCAAAAAGTGGGATGATTATATGAATGTGTATGAGCAATTATTTAGTCGATGTAATGACATTCCCTGGCACATTGTTCCGGCTAATAGAAATTGGGTAAAAGTAAACTACGTGGCCCGTGAAATACTTCATGCCCTGCAAGAAATGGAACTGAGTTGGCCGGGATTAGAAACAGAACGATTCAAGTAAACTAAGGCTCGCAGACCTCACTGCGAACCTTAATTTTACTTTAAGATAGTAACATGTCCTTTGTGCTTGTGACGTTTATCGGACATTGTCTCTCCGAAGTCGAGCGTCCAGACATATACACCATCTTCCACTAAACCTATACTACCATATGTCCCGTCCCAACCAAAGTCGGCATTGTAAGACTCAAAGACAATTTCGCCCCAGCGGTTGTAGACGGAAAAATGATAATCGTAAATGTCGTATCCAGCCGTCATGATCGGCTTAAATTCTTGATTGTATTGATCTCCATCCGGTGTAAAGGTGTTTGGAATGAAGAACAAAATAATGTCGTTAATTTTAATCTCTTTGCTGACTTCAGCATCACAACCTCCGTCGCTAAATGCCGTTAAGGTTACCACATAAGTTCTGTTTCCTATTTCAGGATAAGTGTGCGTTGGATTAACTTCAGATGAGGTAACCGAAAAGTCTCCAAAATCCCATTGATAAGAGTTTGCATTTTCGGAGAAATTTTCAAATTCAACTTCCGTGTCATCAACGGTAATAGATGTTGGTGAGTAAGTGAAATCCGCAACAGCTTCAGGGAATACTTCAATCATACTTTCAATGGTTATTGAATTGGTACAACCAAATTCGCTGGTAACTGTTAAACTTACATCGTATAATCCATCACTTAAGTATTGATGATTGGCTAAATCGCAACTGGTTGATGTAGACCCGTCTCCAAAGTCCCAAACACAGCTGTTACCTGGTATACCCGGGTATAGGTTGTTGAATTCTGCCGTAAATGGTTCACATCCTTTGTCGTCAAAGGTAGAGAAAAGAACATCTGGCGTTGGGTGAACAGTGATGTTAAAGGTGGATGAAAGTCCTTCACAACCATTTGCCGATGGAGTAACTTCTACTGTGACTGTTTCATCTAATCCGGTACTACTACTTCCCGTAAAAGAACCAACCGAGGTTCCTGAACCACTCATTCCAAATCCAATATCCGTACCTGAGGTAACATCCCACTCATAGGTTGTTCCCGGAACATCTGATCCAAATGTTTGTGAAACCAATAGATCATCCTCACATACTTCTTCATCAACCAATGGATCCATAACAGGAACTTCATTTACTGTAATTGTAAAAGTTGACATATCTGTTACACAAGGAGCAATAGCTGTCATGGTGTAGGTGAAAACGTAATCACCACCTGGTAAACCAGACATATCAAACATTCCTGTACCGTCTGAGAATGAGCCTGAAGACGTAGTTTCATCCCAGCTTCCTCCACCGTCAGCTCCACTTAACATATCCGGCATGCTCATTGATGCCCCCGGAACATTACATTCTACTGTACTTGCGTCCGCTCCGGCGTTTACTTCTTGCTGAACGGTTACTGTGAAATTCGCAACATCATCTACACAAGGAGCGACTCCAGTAACGGTATAAGTAAAGGTGTAAGTTCCTGCAGCTAGCCCATCTGTATTTAAGATTCCTGAAATAGGGTCAAAAGTACCCGAAGTTGAAGTCTCGAGCCAGGTTCCTGCAGCGGCAGCAGCATCTAATAATGTGTTAAGGTTGACTGATGATCCGGCAGTATTACAAATCTCAGTAGTATTATCGGCTCCGGCGATTGCTTCTTGTTCAACCGTCACGGTAAAAATTGACTGATCTCCAGGACAAGGTCCTGCAGCAGCAATATCATAAGTGAAGGTATAAGTTCCGGCTGTTAATCCATCTGTGTTTAGGATTCCAGCTACCGAATCAAAAGCACCTGAGGCTGATAATTCATTCCAACTTCCCCCAGGGTCAGCTCCTGAAAGTAACGTGTTTAAGTCAACCGATGATCCTGCGGTATTACAGATAGCTGTAGAACCATCCAATCCGGCATTAGGAAGATTGGTAACTGTGATAGAGAAGTCTGCGACATCATTGACACATGGTGCTACTGCAGTAACAGTATAGGTAAAGGTGTAAATTGCGGCGGTTAAATCTGAAGCATCAAATATGCCTGTTATTGGATTGAATTGACCTGATGCTGAGGTTTCGGCCCAAGCACCTGGTGCTGCACCAGAAAGTAGAGGGTTTAAATCTATAGTAGATCCCGGTGTATTACAGATGGTTGAAGAATTATCCGCTCCGGCAATTGCTTCCTGTTCAACAGTTATGGTGAAATTGGCAACATCAGTCAGACAAGGAGCAACACCATTTACTGTGTAAGTAAAAGTATACATCCCTGCGGTCAACCCGTCTGTGTTGAGAACTCCGGTTGTTGGATTAAAAGCGCCGGAAGCGGAAGTTTCGGCCCAGGTACCACCAACATCGGCTCCTGATAGTAAAGTATTCAAATCAACCGAAGAACCAGCAGTATTGCAGATGGATGTAGAACCATCCAGTCCTGCATTAACTTCCTGCTCAACAGTTACGGTAAAGTTAGAGGCATCATTTACACAAGGTGCAACGGCAATAACCGTGTAAGTAAAGTTGTAAGTTCCAGCCGCTAATCCATCAGTATTAAGAACGCCAGTAGCCGGAGTAAAAGCTCCAGAGGCAGAAGTCTCAATCCAGAGTCCTCCGGCATCGGCACCCGATAATAAGGTATTAAGGTCAACCGAAGAACCAGCAGTATTACAGATAGAGGTAGAACCATCCAGTCCTGCATTAACTTCTTGTTCAACAGTTACCGTAAAGTTAGAAACATCATCTATACAAGGAGCAACAGCTGTCATGGTGTAAGTAAAGGTGTAAGTTCCAGCTGCTAAACCATCTGTATTTAAGATTCCAGAAGCAGGAGTAAATGCACCTGAAGCTGAAGTTTCAGCCCATGTTCCACCCGGGTCAGCTCCTGATAATAAGGTGTTAAGGTCAACTGAAGAACCAGCAGTATTACAAATAGAAGTAGAACCATCTAGTCCAGCATCAACTTCTTGCTCAACTGTTACGGTAAAGTAAGCGACATCTCCCGGGCAAGGCCCAACTGCTGCTAAACTGTAGGTGAACGAATAAATTCCAGCTGCTAAACCGTCTGTATTTAAAGTAGCACTATAGGCATCAAAAGCTCCTGAAGCAGAGGTCTCAGCCCATGTTCCGCCAGGATCAGCT
>JAKSBJ010000042.1 GCA_022361195.1 Flavobacteriales bacterium | reverse complement strand
TTAAAGCCAATGGAATGATTAAAAATTGTTTGAAGCGTGTCATAGTCTGTGTTTTTTAACGAAAGTAATAATTATCAAACAATTTGTTTTGTTTTTTTAAACCGGGAAGAAGGAGAAAATTCAATACAAAGGCTTCATTAGATTAATGACCTTTTGAGGTGTCGGAATGTGTTTTGTTTTAGGGCTAAGGGGAGAATGATGGAGTTGAAAAGTATCCGTTAAGCCAATTAGATGCAAGATGTAATGATTTTCAATAAAGGTTCGTTCTCTTCCTGCTGATAAAGAATGGTCTAATTTCCCATTAATGTTTACTTCAATTGGAACGTCAAGTTCCAGTTCACAAAGTTTAAAGTTATCACGTTTGGGTTGTCCGATTTTATATAGGTCGTATTGCAAATGCAGCACTAATTTATGTTCCACCAATTTGAGTTCAAAAATGTCAAATTTAGCTGAGCGATTAATGATATTGAAGAACTGAGCGGACTGTTCTTCCGGATAGAAATGCTTGAGTGTTTCTGTTGAGTTAAAGTCACGAATAAGGATAAGATCACTTTGGTTAAAATTTGGAGGGGAATCAACCTTGGTAAGATGTAAGTTTCCTTTTTCTAAATAGGCGGATTTGGATTCGATCCTTTTGTTCCAGGCCGATCGGTTTTTTCGTTTTTCAAATGCTTTTTCATCCTTGTGATAGTGAATGGGATGGTGGTGAAGCTGGAGAATCCACTTTTTATCTTTGCTTTTTATGTGATCAGATTTCAACTGCATTTGAACCAAACATCTTCAATTTGGACAAAAATCATCTAAAATCAAGCTGTTTTTGCCTTTTTTGATCAAAAAATCTAATCCCAGCCCCAATAGTTAAAGTCAAAATAAGGCAGTGGAGTGGTTTTTAGAGAGTCCCGGTTTCGATTAAACCCCCATTGGTTAAATCTCATTTTTATTCCATAATCATAAGGAAGAAGTCCAATTGAATCGCGCGATAGGTCAATGGCCGTTTTATTTTCTTCAATCCATTGCTTACGATCTTCTCTCTTTTCATCATTCAACTTCGTTTCATTATGAGTCCAGCGAACAAAGTAGTGATAGTCACTGTAGGCTTCATCTTCTACTTTTCCAAATAAATAATGGCGGGTTGCAAAGTCGCGCAGTAACGCATATTGCTTAGGATTGATATTTCCTTTTTTGAGTTGTTCGGGAAGCTCTTCCTTCAAAATTTGCCAGGCAAAATCGTAGTGATATAAAATAATGGTAGCGTAAGATGAGCTGTAATTGGTGCCAAATTTGGAATAATCTTCTGATCGGTGAGTTCCAATGACTTTGTGCGAAGGAAATCCATATTCTTTAGTGAATTCAAGAACGGTATGTGCTTGCTGATGGGCTTGAGCCATCCACTTTTTATATAGTCGGGGTTTGAGTTTATGATTAAAAATGACGGCATTTAAAAAGGTTTCATTTTTATCCCGGAGGTATTGATCTTCTTTCACCATCTCAATAATCGTATCACGATACTGCTGATTGATTCGCTGTTTATTGAGGTAAACGAGAGAATCAAAAAAAGTGGTTTCTGTCCAGTCCGGTGTATTTTGGTCGGTAGAATTTGATAAGCGATAAAAATGTGGGTTTCTCATAATGGAAGAAGGAGGCAATCCATTTTTAACCCCAATTTTTAAAAATTCAATACAACGTTCTGCATCTTTTTCAAAAGCGGCCACTTGAGCGGCCACCAAGGCATCTTTGGGAAATACAAAGTCATAATTTCTAAAAAGTTCATCGTAGGTTTTAATGGCTTGCGAATAGTTGGAATCCAGAATGTCAACCTCTGCACGAGCAACTTCTTTAAAGTAATGGAGGTAATCTTGAGAAAAGGAAAATTTGGAAAAAAGACTGATGCAAAAGATCAGTAGGTAGGAATATCTCTTCATGAAATGGGTAAGTAGCTGTTTTAAAAATAGAATGCAAAATTTAAGGATGGTTACCATCTTAAGTTGAGCGGAAAGTTAGGTTTTTATTCTTTCTACCAAAACACTTTTTTGTGGTGTGTTAAGAATCGGAGCTTTATTCTCCCTTGAACCAGTGTAATATGTCGTGAATTACATCCGTAAAATGAGCACCGTTTTTTCGATCAGGAACACCATCCTTTAATTCAAAAAAATTATGGTCCATCCCAACGTAAGGTTGTAGTTGAAGATTTTCTTTTCCACTTTCAATAAAATGCAATGGAATCAAATCACAGTTCTCGGCAATGATATCTTCGGTTCCGTAAGCAATGAATATAGGAATCTCAATTTTTAGTAGGTAGGGCATATAATCAACCGAAAAGCTGGTCCAGGCAGTGTGCCCCTTTTCAAAGTTTGTTGGATCTTGAACCATCTCTTGCCAATCTAGATAGTGACCCTTTAAGCGCTTTTGGTATTCTTCTGCACTAATTTGTCCCGATTTTAATTGCAGCCGTTCACGTCTCAATATCTCATCAAATCGGCCAAAAGCGTTAAATCCTAATAGTGCAATAGCTGTTATATGTTCATTTTCTGAGGCAACAACAGTTGCAATTTTTGCCCCTTGCGAATGCCCAACCAATAATAAACTGTCCTTTTTGACCCAGGTCTTTTTGAGTAAATCATCAATGACGAGATGAGTACGTTGGACGTAATTATCTAGATGGTTATCTCTCAAGTAGGCTTTATCGTAAGAATTTTCATCACTTGGATTCGTCACATAACAATATTGCCGATTTAGTTGTTCCTTTTTCGCCATGAGCGGTGTTCTGGGCATGGCAATTTCAATTAAGTGATACTGCTCCAAAATAGTCTTATAGTCAAATGGAATATTGATGTGTTTAAAGCTGCCAAAATCAAAAATGAGCGGATGTGGTAGTGATCCTTGTAAAAAAAGTAAGGTTGGTTTTGGGCTGGAGATATCGGCACCAATTTTTAAATATTCAATGGTGTCGTTTTCAGTGTAAAGAGTAAACTTCAGAGCGTCTAAACTGTCAACTTTAGTACCCGAATCGTTGTTGGTTTGTGAAAAAACGGAAAGTGTTGTTGTGATTAAAAGAAAACCGAAGAATTTATTCATAAAGCTTTACCAAAATGTGCGAGGGTTAGGGATTTATGGTTATAGCATGCTAGCACATCGTAAGCAAAGTAAAGGATCTCACCTTTCTCTTTTTGACTTGAAGTCTTAATTTTTTCTAATAATTCAGTTTTTATTGTGCAAGTGGGATGATGCAGACTATTTTTTTGATTCCCACAGTTCAATGGCCCCCTTAAAAAATGCCCAGGTTCGGCTACTGTCGGCATCAATATAAACTTTAAAGTTCCCCTTACTAGAATAAACATCGAGGTAGGATGCAAATGTAACGGCCTGTACCTTATCTACTGTTTTAATGGAATCAATTTCCTCGTATTTGGCTGAATTTATTTCGTCATCTTTTCCATCAATCCAATACGCGCCAATGCGCTTGTTAGTGTAAAAATTTCCCGATCCCTCAACCCCTTTAAAACCTCCTTGCGAATCAAACATCTCAATGTTTTCATCTTCATCTAATGGAATGATACTATTAATATAGTTGAGGTCATCTTGGGTTAAATTAGATTCAGTTTTACTCCGAAAATTACAAGAGGGTAGTAGAACAACACTTAATGCCAAAAGCAGTAATAGTTTGTTTTTCATTTTAAGGTGTTTATCAGATCTCAACCTTAAAGATAGAAACAGTATTTGTAGCAGCAAATGGGTTGTCTTATAAATTAACGTTTGGTAGGTCCCTTACAAAAAGTGAACTGACAATTTAATTACTATCCCCCAATCAAAAACTCATTTAAACGTTCAAAAGTGGATGCCCATCCATTGTAGAATCCCATTTTTTCTTGTTGTAAACAATATTCTTCGGTTGCATGGATAACACTAAAATTGAATTTGGTTTTTTCACCATCTGCCTCAAACTCTATCACTAGGGTTACTCCTTCAGTCATCGGTTTAAAATCGGCAGAAGTGACAATTTTTTGCTTTTCAATAATCTCTGAATACATTCCTTCAGCAATAAACACACCTCCGTCTGGCATTTGCATGGAGTATTTCCATTTGCCACCGACTTTAAAGTCGTGCTCAATAATTGTTGTCTCCATTCCTTTTGGTCCCCACCACTTAGCAATATGAATCGGGTTAGTCCAGGCCTTCCATACTAAGTCTAAAGGGGCATCAAAGGTTCTTTCCAAACTAAGGGTACGTTTACTTAAATCACTCATCTTTTTTTATGTTTTGTTGATTTTTTAATTCGGCTAAATAGTTTTCAAAAGAATCGAGACGATCTTCCCACAACTGTTTGTATTGCTCTATCCATAGAAAGGCCGGAAGAAGATTGGAGGGCTGAATTTCACAAAAACGTTCTCGTCCTCTTTGGTTAAAATGAACAATACCGCACTCATTCAAAATGCGTAAATGTTTCGATACGGCAGGACGACTAATCTCAAATTTGTCAGCAATGGCGTTAACCGTCATTACTTGCTTGGAGAGTAGTTCAATAATATCTCGTCTAACCGGATCGGCAATGGCTTGAAAAACATCTCTTCTCATCTAATGTGTAACTGTTTGGTTACGAATATATGTAATTATTCGGTTACATAAAAGATTTAACAAAAGAATCTACCCAATATTAAAATGTATAACAGTATTTGGTTTTTTAGTGATTTTTCTATTTGAAACGGAACTCCTTGAGTCAGAAGCCGTACTTTTAAAGATTGGAGAATTAGGATTCCCTGAATAACCCAAAAAAAGAAAGGCAACTATATAGCTTTTAGTGCGTCTGTACTTGTGCTGGGAAGATTCTATAAACTTATGAAAAAGTCGCAACACCTAAGAAAATTAATGAAACTGAGCGCTTTGCTTTTAATGCTAGGAGCATTTCAATCCCTGGCTCAGGTAACAACCGTAAACTTTGTTTACACTGGAGCAGCCGAATATTGGACCGTTCCAGATTGTGTAACTGAAATTACGGTAACAACTGCTGGAGGGCAAGGTGGTGGAGCCAATGGCGGTAGCGGAGCTACTGTTTCTGGTGTCATTCCTGTTACTCCTGGTGATGTATTAGAAATTAATGTTGGAGGCTCTGGAGTTTGTGATAACACAGCTGCTTTTGGTGGCGGTGGAGCCGGATTCCTTGGCTCAGGAGGAGCAAATGCTGCCTGTGGAGGTGGTGGAGCTTCTGATTTGCGATTTGCACCTTATACTTTAGGAGATAGAGTTGTTGTTGCTGCCGGAGGTGGTGGAATGGGTGGTGGAAACACAGACGCCGATGGTGGTGATGGTGGTTGCGCTACTGGTGAAGCCGGTGAAGATAGCTGGGGAGGACCTGGAGGTGGAGGTACATCCGCTGCAGGAGGTGCTGGTGGCCCACCTTGGGGTGGAGGATCAGC
>JAKSBJ010000181.1 GCA_022361195.1 Flavobacteriales bacterium | reverse complement strand
TGGCAAATGAGTGATCATTATATGTTAGGGAATACGAAGAACGACTTGGATGTTTTTAACGGGAATGAGAGCGAGTTGAAAAAGTTCATTTCAAAAAGTAAAAAGAGCTGATGGTTGCAGCGCAGTATAGATATCAGGATAATGAGGAAGTGACTCAAATGGCTGCGGCACATGCTGTAGTTCAAAGAAAAAAATCTGATGATCAGGTTGTTCAGTTGATTAAAGATCCAGAAGGAGCAGAAGGAAGGGTTTATCGATATAAAGAAGGGGACACAGAGCATGCCAGAGACGATGCAGGACATCATTGGGTAAAACGTACTCATTACAGCAGTGGAAAAGAGTATTGGACACAACAAAAACATAAGAAGCACAGTTTACACGGCAGAGGAACCAAGAATACGAACATGGGAAGAGGGTTTGTTCATGGTTTGATGAATGTGCTGTCTTTGCAGGGAGGATGGAACGCACTTCGTCCTTTTGGATATGGGAAAACAAAAACGGTTACCAATGAAGTAGGGTACGCATACTATCCAAAACGAAGATACGCTCAAAATATGTCCCAGGCTGCTCAGCAGGAAATGGGAGTGAATTACGATGTTTCTGCTACTGCTTATGCAAGGCATTTTGGAGGACACAAAAAAATCTCATACAATTGGTGCCATCTAGGGTCTTTTGGCTTGTCTGGAGATGATTCAGTTGAAAATATTGTCGTTGCAACCACACACAATAATACAGAGCAAATGGCGATTGAACAAGCGCTCTATGATTATAAGGATAAAGGATTTACCGTTAAGGTAAAAGCTAGATTAGCCAGAGGTACAGATCATTTAGCCGAGTATATCTACTATCAGGTTTGGTGGGGCAATTTTCTGGTTTATTCGCGCACTATGGATGCGCGTCGGGCAACAGAACCAACTTACAAAGAAATTGCGGGAATCAAAACCTCAGTTCGTCGAGCTTTACATAAGGCCATGTCAAGAGGAGCAGTACGAAGATATATTCAGGGTTGGACAACCGATTTCATTGATTCTGGAGCCAGGTATATCGGGAATCTGGGAAATACTTAAAAACGAATCGCTATGTACGAAAAAAAGTCAAGCAGGCAATTGAAATCCAATGGAGAGGCAGTAGCATCTTTAAAGGGAAAAAATGGAGCCATTGAGTTAAAGGATAATAGGGAATCAACCTCTGCACAATTAAAAAAACAGACTGCAAATGATGGAGAAACAACCCAACAAAAACCAAATAATACCGGATTGCCCAATCAACTGAAATCAGGCATAGAGAATCTCTCCGGACATTCAATGGACGATGTCAAGGTTCATTATAATTCTTCCAAGCCAGCTCAACTCAATGCACATGCTTATGCGCAAGGAACTGATATTCATGTAGCTTCAGGACAAGAGAAACATTTAGCGCATGAAGCCTGGCACGTTGTTCAGCAAAAGCAGGGCAGAGTAAAACCTACCAAGCAGTTAAAGAGCAAGGTAAATGTTAATGATGACCCAG
>JAKSBJ010000021.1 GCA_022361195.1 Flavobacteriales bacterium | reverse complement strand
AGCTACGCCAGCATGCGGCTGGAGGTGGCGTCCGCCTACACCCTTGTCTTTTTCGTGCTGATCGTGCCGCTGCTGGTGGCCATGCAATGGGCGTCCCAGCGGGCGCAGAGGATTGTTGAATGACCTTGCGACTGAGCAATACCGCCAAGACCTTCCCCGATGGCACACGGGCGCTGAAACCGGTGGACCTGTCGGTGGAAACGGGGGAAATCGTGTCCTTGCTGGGCCCGTCCGGTTGCGGCAAGACCACGCTGCTGCGCATTATCGCCGGGCTTGAAACCCCGGATGCGGGCGGTGAAGTCTGGTTTGATCGGGACAATGTGACGGCCCGCCCGGTGGAACGGCGCAATGTCGGCATGGTGTTCCAGTCCTATGCCCTGTTCCCCAACATGTCGGTGCGCGCCAATATCGGCTATGGCCTGAAAATGCAGAAATTGCCCAAGGCGGAGATTGACGCACGGGTCGACGAAGTCCTGACCCTCTGTCAGCTGGAGGATTACGCCGCACGTGCCGTCACCGCCCTTTCCGGCGGTCAACGGCAACGGGTGGCGCTGGCCCGCGCCTTTGCGCCCCGGCCACGCCTGCTGTTGCTGGATGAACCGCTGTCAGCGCTGGATGCGGCGCTGCGCGATACACTGCGGGACGAACTGGCCCAGCTGCTCCGTCGGTTCGGCATCACGGCGATTTTCGTCACCCATGATCAGGACGAGTCACTGGCCATCGCCGACCGGGTGGCGGTGATGCAGGACGGGGTGATGGTACAGATCGATACGCCGGAAAATCTCTATCGTCACCCGACATCCGCCTTTGTCGCCCGCTTCGTCGGCAATGCCATGGCGTTGGGCGGGCGGGTCGATGGCACCGGTCTCGCGCTGCCGGGTGGGCAGTTGAAATTGCCGGGTCTGCAGGCCGGTCAGGATGCTTTCGTCCGCGCCGAACATGTCCGGCTGGATGATCAGGGCCCGCTGACCGGTGTGGTGGAAAGCGCCACCTTCCTCGGCACCCACTACCGTATCAGCCTCACCGGCGTGGCCGATGCGCCGCTGTTTGCCCATCACGCTGGCGCTCGGGCACCCAGCCCGGGGGACCGGGTGCGGGTGGCCATCGATCCGGATGCGGTGATGCTGCTGCCCCGCGTGGAAGGAGCCATCGCATGACCCGGATTGTCCAGATCAGCGATACCCACATCGTGGCCCCGGGGAACCTGACCTGCGGTGTCGTGGACACGGCGCTGGCGCTGACAACTGCTGTCGAAACCGCCAACCGCCTGGTCGATCAGACCGATGGCGTTGATATGGTGGTGGTGACCGGTGACCTGACAGAACATGGCCGGGCGGCGGAATATGACCATTTCGCCCGGCTGATGGAACCGCTCAACCTGCCCTGGCACGTGCTGCCGGGCAATCATGATGACCGGGCGGAAATCCGCGACCGCTTCCCCGCGCCGGGTGGCGGGCT
>JAKSBJ010000051.1 GCA_022361195.1 Flavobacteriales bacterium | reverse complement strand
TCTATATTGTATTTTTCTTGTAAAATGTCCTTATATTTCAACCAATTCCTGAGCTCTTCAACCTGCATTTTTGTACTGCTTCTTAAGACCAAATCTTCCCATTCCATTTTTGTACTTATTCTTTGAGCGGGAAAATTTCTTCCAAAAACCGGGGCATATTCTTGATTCAAAATAAAATTTGAATAAAACTCTTCGGTAATTGAAATTATCTTGTTAGGAAAAAATGCTTCTTCCTCTACTTCAGTATTTGTTCCTCCAAAGGACAAAATATGATTATCAATGAGGGCATGCTTATTATTAAAGATTCTCAAAAGATCCAGTCTTTTTTCCAACTCCTGACCTGCAGCTAAGAATAGAAAAGTCTCTATTGTAGGAATAAAAGCACGTCCTTCTTTACTAAAAGTTCCTCCTTCTTGAAATTGAACGGGTCTTATCCCTTTTAACCTATTCAAAAGAGGACTCAATAAAGATGGAACAATATGAGGGACAACGGCCAGAATTAACAGCAACCTTTCGTAATCATTTAATTTAAGTTCTGAAACCAGATCACCATATTTTCCCAATTCAATATCTGAGTTGTAATAATGAGGTGCTTTTAATAAACGGATTGGTTTATCCTTATTTTCAAGCCGAAAGGAAATTATATCCTGAAACCATTCTAGCTCAAGCTGAATGAATTTACTACTTAGATCGATTTCTTTCTCCTTATCCAAAACAAGTTCTAATTTATCTATCAAGCCGATACATCCATTGTAACTTTAGACATGGTTGAACGCGCCTGAACATTTCCAGCTGCATCCTGAATTTCAAACATATAATACCAGCTATCCACTCCAATAAAGTCAGCTACTGGAGCATAGAACATCTGTGGTGCCTGACCATTGGTATAAGTTCTGACAGTTACGGTGCCATACTGTGTTGTATTAGTTGGATCATTTGGAGAGTTATAAGTAGGCATAGACACATCTCTAAACTGCTGATCCGCAACAATTCGTCCTCCGGTGATTTTTGTCCCGTTTTTATCGACTAAATAAACGTGTACCTGACTTATAGCAAATCTTCTATCGTACTGTAAGCTTGGTTCGATATTGATAATTCTACTTGACGGCGGACTAGACTGTGCTGCAAAGGTTACCGGTTTACCAAAAGCATAATCTCCTAAGCTGTATTGCGCATAGAACGGAGTTGCCAAATTTGGCAAGTTTAACTCGGCAGCAGTGGTCGGAGCTGGAATATCCGTACATTCACAATCACAGCAGCATAAATATGGTAAAGTAAAGTCTGCCATAACCTGATAGCCCTCTAGCATATACTTTTCGACAGGAACTGCAGTTGATAATTCGTGTTGTACCGTTTCCAACTGTAAAATTTGAGAATCTAGACGCTTAAGAACTAAATCATCCTGAACTGTTTTTGCTCGTTTTAATTGAAGCTTAGCCCGTTCAACTTTAAAGTTTTGCAACTCTCTAACTTGAGATACTGCATAGTTTCTAGATGGTTTATCAACTGTAACTCCATCTCCATTTACTAACATAATGTAAGTTCCGCCTTTAGGAACTCCAGCCTGATGTTCTATACCAGGATGCTTTTTAATGAAGTTAGAGAACAAATTTTGATCATTATCCTTAATGTACTGCAATCTGTACTCATAAGTATAATAAGCGCGTGTTAACTGTTGATACCGACTATCCGTGATGAAGTTATCAAACTCGGCCATAGTTTCTCTTGCATAAAGCATCAAATCAAAATACAAATCATCCGTATTTTTCAATTTGAGACTTCGCGTAATCAAATCATAAATTTGGTTCATTGCAACCTTAGCATTAATCGCAAATTGGTCCGCATCCAAATATGTTTGAATAAACCCGTCATTTGAATTTGGAACATTCCCGGTGTATCCAAAATCAAAATCGTTGATATCAAATGGTAAAAACTGATTTT
>JAKSBJ010000004.1 GCA_022361195.1 Flavobacteriales bacterium | reverse complement strand
TTTCGATGATTCTGCTTTTAGCAGTGCCATGGCTGCCGATGTTTCCAATTCAGGCCATGCAGGCCCTTTCAGCAGCCATGTGCCCATCGATTTCCTGGAAAATGTTTTCTTTTTACAGTATGGTGCCAGCCTGTTTAATGTATCAGGTGCTTCCTACACCGGTGCTGCAGAGGAATTCTCGGTATTCAGTGAGGAAAATGAACCTCAGGGACTGACCTTCAATAATGATGGTACTGTCATGTACATCATCGGAAGCGCAGGCGATGCTGTGGTGGAGTATATCCTCACTACACCATTTGATGTAAGCACCGCCACGCATACCGGTTCAGATCAGGAGTTTTCTGTGGGTGCTCAGGAAACTGCTCCTTCAGGGCTGGCCTTCAATACTGACGGCTCCAAAATGTTTGTGATTGGTGTCGGTGGTGATGCCGTGGTAGAGTATCATCTCTCCGTCAACTTTGATGTAAGTACGGCTATCTATGCGGGAGCCGGTGAAGAATTCTTTGTGGGTACTGAGGAAAGCACTCCTACGGGACTGGCCTTCAATCATGATGGGTCAAAGTTATTCATACTTGGTAACAGCGGTGATGCCGTGGTGGAGTATACCTTGTCTGTCAACTTTGATGTAAGTACGGCTATCTATGCGGGAGCCGGTAGAGAATTTTTTGTTGGTACCGAGGAAAACATTCCACAGGCTCTGGCCTTTAGCAGCGATGGGGGCAAAATGTTTGTAGTTGGTGCCACCGGTGATGCTGTAGTAGAATATGAACTGCCCGATGCGGAATATACCGAATCATTTGCCAATGACGGCAGCATCAACAACAGTAACTCGCTGCTCATCAGCCTTACAGGTGACACCTTTGACGATACCGGCAATGATGGCCTGCTCAATGTTGGAAGTCAGGTAACCCTGGGCAATATACCGGCCGGGCTTACCCCGGTACTTACACTTTCAGAAGACGATACCCGGGTCACCCTTACATTCACAGAAAGGCCACCGGCCATCAAAATATCGATGATATCTCCGGCATCACTTTCCAGTTTGACGATTCGGCCTTTTCCACCATCGCTGCTGCTGAAATAACCAACTCGGGACAACCCGGTGCTTTTAATTCTCCTGCCGGCATAGACTTTGACGATAACCCTCTGCATCTCGATTACGGGTCTACACAATACCTGGTCAGGGAGGCATCTTACCCCGGTATAGGTGAAGAATTTTCAGTGTCAGATCAGGAGACCGATCCTCAGGGGCTGGCTTTCAATGATCTGGGTACCAGAATGTACGTGGTGGGCTCAAATAGTGATGCCATTACAGAATATGTACTTTCCACGCCTTTTGATGTAAGCACAGCCTCCTATGCCGGTGTATCCGAAGAGTTTTCTGTAAGTGCCCAGGATGCTGCGCCCACAGGACTGGCCTTCAGTAATGATGGTTCTAAAATGTTTATTGCCGGAGCGACAGACGATGCCATTGTAGAGTACCATCTGGCAACTCCTTACGACATTAGTACTGCCACTTATGCCGGGGCGGGCGAAGAGTTTTCGGTGGCTTCAGA
>JAKSBJ010000005.1 GCA_022361195.1 Flavobacteriales bacterium | reverse complement strand
TGGATAATGACTGAAAACAAAAATTTCAATCACGATTTTAATTTACAGCGAATGCTGATTTTTACTTCCGGAGCGATTTCCCCATCGTAACCTTCATCTCCCACTCCGTAGTTTTTTCGATTAATAACGAAACGTCCTTTAAAGGTCTCGTCAGCATAGGTAAAAGGGAACTTAATTTTCTTTGAAACCCCGCGCATACTCAATTCACCTGATAACATATAGCCCTTTGCAGTCTTTTCTACCAAACTAGATTTAAAGGTGATGGAGGGGAACTTATCCGCAAAAAAGAAATCTTCTTCATTGAGGTGTTTGTCCCGAATGGAGTTTCCAGATCGAATACCACTAACTGGAATTTTAACTTCAAAAGAGGCTTTGTCCAGTTCGTCAGGATTAAAAGTTACGGTACCCGAAAATTGAACAAATTTTCCTTTAACCAGTGTTCCGGAGTTATCAATTGAAAATTCAATTTTACTATTTTCCAGATCAATTTCTTTTTGACCAAATGCCCCTAAGGCCATCAGATTCAACAAGGCAATAAGACTTATAATTTTAATCGATTTCATTTTAATTCAGTGTTTTTTTGACAATTCTTCCATCACTGGCCAATTCTTGTTTTAAATCGGCATTTTCAGGAAATTTTTCTAATCCTCTCTTCAAGAATCCTTCTGCTTTTTCATCTTGTCTCAGGCGGTAATAATATTTCCCAAGCTCCCAGTAGGTGTTGGCAAATTTATCCTGAGATTCAAGCGTCTCCTGCCATTCTAGAAGTTTTTCTAAAGCTTTAGCTCCTTCTTTCATATAAGATGGTTCTTCTGACTCCAGCAACAATTGACCATAAGCAAAAGCGGCGTTCCAGTTTTCAGGATATTTAGAGATTAAATCATAGAGAATGTATCCTGCTTTTTCACCTGAACTGTACACCCTTTGTTCGTCCATGGCAAAAAGAGCATCTTTCACCATTAAGAAAGACAGGTTAATTTGAAAATTGGCGTTATCACGATTTTTAGCTTTTCTGCTTTCCAAAACCTTCAGTATTTCGTCCGAATAACAGGCTTCAACAATACTAATCCATAAAATTTGCCCCTTTTCCGAATAGAGATCCACTTCGCTATAATCAGTGGCGATGGACTCCAAATTACTTTCGGTCACCTTAAGTCGTTTGGAAACATCGTAAGTGTGCTCAAATGTTGCGAAGGATGCAGACAACATTTTTCCGTAATCTTCAAACTTCTTAGGAATGTAGCTGAAGTAAACCTCGCACATTTCGTCATTTGACCCCCATCCCCAAAACATGTCCTTAGCTGGATAATATGGGTTGTCGTGATTATCGTTAGAGTTATCATATTCAAATTCCGCTTCAATGATACTTCCTTTCGGAATTTCTTTCATTTCTCTTAAGGTGTACACATTTTGCCATCTTAAATCCCAGTTTTTTAGTTGAATTAAGGGTTCTATGTGCCCGTCAGGATATCGGATGGTGATGGTTACCTGCGTTCCTATATAATGCATATGAGGCGTAAAATCCAGTAACTCAATATCACAAGGAACATAGGTCCATATTTTCTTTTTGTACGCCTTATCACCAGCTTCAATATGCAAACGCTGTGTTCCCATAATAGAACCTGTGATGTATTTTTTTACCGGTTTGTCTGCGAAATAAATACCAACGTAACTTTGGTCAATGGTTTCTTTTCCACTGAGGTGATAATGGTTTTCAAAAGCAAAATCTGCTTTAGATTCAACATAAAAACCAACATCTTCAGGATAACTGTAAGGCTCAATTCCAGGTGCCCACCCACAAATAGGAACAGCTCCTCCAAACTCCATGGTTCCTCCTTTTTCAAAGGCGTCATAACCTGGCTCAGGATCTTCGGCATCATACTTTCTCAAAACTTTGGCGTAATCCACAAACATGGTGGTATGATGGACCACCGAAGGGTCACCCGGCTTAAAGTCCACCGCTCGAATGGTTTTTCCTTTTGGAATAGCATCTTTCATCACAAAAACCCTGTATTGATCTTCTCCTGAGGCAGGAAGAGTGTAAGGCTCCATTTTTAAAATGAGATCGGGTTCACCCAATTTCCATTCAATTTTGTCAGCCTCTAAAGCTGGCATTAATTGCTCTTTATCCCCTTCTTTTTTCCCTTGTTTCACCCATTTTTGGATGAGTTCTATTTGGTAATCACTCAAACGGTGTTCGTTCATGAAGTGACCAAAGCTTTCCGTTGCTTTCCAAATGGGCATATAGCGTTGGCTAGTTACGTATTCAATCATTCGTCCACGACGTGAAACATCTTCGTATGTAATGAGCGAAAAAGGACCTATTTCGTTAGGGCGGTGACAAGAAACACAATTGGCCCGCATGATTGGTTCAATGTCTTGTGTAAAGTTAACTTCACGCTCCTCTGCATTATCCCACGACTCAAAAACGCAACCCTTAGCTTCACCATAACTAACCTCAGGTTTTTCTTTTTTGGATGCAGCCTTAATAGCATTGATCAAATCGGGATGTCGAACTTCTTTATTGTATTTGCCGATGGCAGCATATTGGTCATTGATTCGACCATGGTAAATCAATTCATCATAAATATTCACCACATAAGCTTCTGGAACCACAGTTGGATTAAAGCGATGGGCTAAATCACCATTTCCGTCATACAAAAGAGGGAACTCTATGCTGAACTCCTTTTTAAATTCTTCTGCCTCTTGCCAATGCACCTTTGGGTTTGAGACAACACCAAAAAACTGCACATTGAGCGATTTTGCGTCCGCAGATATTTCGTTTAACCTTGGAATCATTCGTTGCGAAATCACGCACCCAATGTCTATAAAAACCAAAGCAACCGGATAAGCTCTTTTATTCTCTACACCTAATTTAACAACATCGCCATTGCTCTCTACTGCTCTCACTCCCAAAAGGTCTACCGTTTGTACAGGCTCCTGGGCTAGACCACTCAAGGCGAAGATTGATAAGATTAAAACCAAATGATACTTTAACATATTCTCTGTCTTAAAAAATGAGTACACCACAAAATAACAACTTCTTAAAAAGCGGTTTTTTGACCTAGATCAAAAATGAACTTTACTTACCTTTATTGAATACGGAAAAACGAAAACACTTATGGCATTAGTAGAATCAAATCCATTTGAAAAAGGAAAGAAAGCACCCGACTTTAACTTATTTGACACAGTTTCAGGAGAAAATTTATCCCTCAATAATTTAAAGGGAGATAAAGGAACAGTAATCATGTTTATTTGCAATCATTGCCCTTATGTGCTTCACGTCAATCCGGAATTGGTGAAATTGGCTAATGATTATAAGGACAAAGGCATTGCTTTTATCGCAATTAGCAGTAATAGTGTGGATTCTCACCCACAGGACGGACCTAATTTCATGACGGTTCAGGCTAAAAAACTGGCGTATCCTTTTCCGTATTTATATGATGAAACGCAGGAAATAGCTCGAGCATATGATGCAGTTTGTACACCTGACTTTTATGTTTTTGATGCGAATTTGGGGGCAATTTATCATGGACAACTTGATGATTCCCGACCGGGAAATGGGGTGGAATTGAGTGGAGGTTCTATTCGGAACACATTGGATGCTGTTTTAGCTGGAGAAGAGTTAACAGAGGTAGAGAAACCGAGTATTGGTTGTAGTATTAAATGGAAGGTTTAAGATGGAACTGAAAAAAGCTGAAGAACAAATTTTAGTCAAAGAGGGGTATGATGCTATGCTCTATTTGTTGGAAGAGTATTGGAAATTGTCCGGTTCGGATAATTTAACAGATATTTTGGGTGGAGGATCTTATTTTGCTGATGGACGACCAGCCGATCCGGTGTTTTGGGAGTATTGGTTAGAGGCAATTGAAAAGGTAAAAAAAGAGGGACCACCACCTCCGCAAGTTTTAGAGCGGTAAAGCAACCGCCAGAGACCCTAAAAAGTCCAAAAAATAGGGCCTCCAACGATTAACTCTAGTTAAAACATTTGGATAATCAATCCTTAGGACGGTTAAGTCGCTGTTGGATTTTGGGAATAAAAACCTGATCTTCAATTAACCCATGAATCATCAGGTCCTGCTGAAAAACAGTGAGTTGGTTAAACAAAACATCCACCATCAAATTACCTTTTAGTTTTTCATCAAAGGTGAGAATGTCTTTTTTGAGTTCGTCCAACTGTATAATGACGTTGTCGTTATGGCTGTGAATAAAGTGGTTCAAAATAAAATCTGCACTGTCCTGATAATTTTTACCTGCCAAAAGGTTATCCACAAAAACAAAAAGTATTTTTTCTTCCTCTTCAATGTGAGCTACTAACTCTTTCTTATACGATTGTATAAAGAGCACCAACAATTTAACTGACCAGTTGTTGCGTTGTTTCATTTGCATTTGAAGTAAGGTGTTTTCCAATTTTGGAATCCATACTTCCTGGTAATAACGGTGACTAGACTTGAGGTAAAGAAAAATTTCCTCCAGCTCAATCGTTCCAAATTCTTCCGATTCAAACAATTCTGCATCAGCCATAACTTTTTCCAATTTTGTAAGGAAAAAGGGTGATACACTGGCTTCTTTTGAGAAGCGTTGTTCTACAAGATGTTTGACATAAGGTCTGGAATCCAGGTTAAAAAGTCGGTTCATAATGGTCGGGTTTTTAAAGGGGTTGTATTTCAAAGGTTGGATATCCTTTTATCCCACTTTCGTTGTGAAAATCGATAAAATGGAGTTTAAAAAATAAGCCTTCAGATGTCTTTATGACATAGACTTGATCGGAATGGGTGAGGTAGTTCCCGGAATCAAAGTCAAATACCTTCCAGTTGTATCCGATTTCGTCGATTTCACCTGTGAGGTACAACCCTAAAACGTCCTCATAGGTTAAATCCTGAAAGCTTATATCTTTTGTCTCTGCGGCGAGCGTTTCATATCTGTTTAAAAGTACTCCCGTAACCACATATGGGGTGGGAGGATCTTCAAATAAGTGTGTGTATTGGGTAAACATTAAATCCCACTCATCTACCGGTGGAGCAATATTTACGAGTCCATCTTCACAATGGAAATAGGCAAAATCATCAGCTGAATTTCGTGTGATATCAATGGTAGTTCCGGTAGCTGAACTTAAAGGAGCTCGTTCTATTGTATAAAAATTATCGTGGATTTCAATAATTCGCATTTTGTAATATCCCAGATGACTTCCTTCCCAATCGTAACCTCTGTCAATCACGTAGGTTAAAGAGGTGCTCAATTCCCCAAAAGCGGTTGAATCTAGATGACCTGTTTGTAAATCCCAATGCCAATCATCGCCCGAATATTCGGTAAGCGTAGAAAAATCGGCTGTGCTTCTGTGCACTTTCATCCCCTTGGCGGAATTCAAAATAATTCGGTTCGGTAAATTGGCAGGACTAAAGGCAAAATCCCAGGCTGTTTTTAAGTTGGAAGCTACAATTTGATTACTCTCTAAATCATAAAAGTGTTGGTGGCGGTAATCTTCACCCAACTCAATTTGCTGTTCTGTTGCTTCACCACTTTCGTGAGGTTTAACAGGAATTTCACCTCTTTCACAGGCAAAAAACGGAATGGCTATTAAAAGGTAAATCCACTTTTTCATTTTTTCTTGGTTTTTGAGTGAAAGTTCCATTGAAGACTCATAAAAACCGAACGTCCGGTTCCAGCTGAAATGCCATTAGAACTGCTGTGAGCTCCTCCTGAAGATACCGTTGAAGCAACCGTGGTCACTCCCAGTAAGTTTTTAGCTCCAACCGTTAGTGTGAGCTGTTTATTCAAGAATTTACTGCTCAGGGAAGCATCTAAAATGGCGTAGGGGTCTTGGCGGCGTTCAGTAACTTCTTCATCGCTATTTACCGCAAAAGTGTTTAGAGTTCCATTGTATTTCCCAAAGACAGAAAGAGCCAAACGTTGCTTTAAAAAGTGATAAGTAGCATTGATACTCACATCTGGGGTAAAATTGAATTCCGCAAGTTGGTA
>JAKSBJ010000006.1 GCA_022361195.1 Flavobacteriales bacterium | reverse complement strand
AGAAGCGGGAGATGAGGAGGCTATGTTATCTTCCCAAATAAACATGGCTAATGTTTGGAATAAATCAGACAAGGAGAAAGAAGCAATTAAGGTCTACGAAGATGCAGTACGTTTTTATGAAAAAGAAGAGGATATTAATGGAATCATTCTTTCTAAAAATAATCTGGCAGCCATCTACTTTGCCAATGGTTTACATCAAAAAGAAATTCGTGAATACCATGAGATTTTAGCTTTGATGATTGAAACCGGGGCCGAAGGAAACAAATCAGCCATTTTATTGAACATGAGTTCCACTTTTGAGAAAATAGGACAGATGGATTCAGCTTTCTATTATTCTAATCTGGCGAAGGAGATTGCCTTGGAAAGTGGCCAAAATCAGTTTCTCGAATCCATTTACGACTACTTATCTGAATTGCACTTAATGGTGGGAAATGAAGACTCATCGCTCCATTACAAAAACTGTATCATTGATTTGAGAGATTCAATTAATACTGCTCAGGAAGAGCTTAAAATGCTGGAGATAGAAGGGGAGTATAAGAATAAAGAATTGAAACTGAAATTGGAAAAAAAGGAAGCTGATCAGAACTATTATGAAATATTACTTTGGGGATTAGTTGCAGCCGGAGTCATTCTAGTTTTAACCGTTGTTCTGCTTATTCGAAGTTCTCGTTCCAGATCAGATTTACTGGAAGAAGAGATCAGTCAAAAATCAAAAGATATTGGACAACTATCTGTTGAAATAAAAAAGAAAGATGAGGTGATTTCTGAATTGGTAGAAAGTGAACAGAAAAGATTTCCTTATCCTGACAATTTAACTCCATTGACTGATCGTGAAATAGAGGTGTTAACGAAGTTGAGTGAAGGACTTAAAGATCAAGAAATAGCTGATCAATTATTTTTGAGTATTACAACCATTCGTACCCATTTACGAAAAGCCTATGCCAAAATAGGTGTCCGAAACCGAGCCGAGGCTGTGCAGTTTTTTAATAAGTATGACTTAAAATAGCCTCTCGAATCCCCCTTTAACAGGTTTATTCTTACAAATCATCATTTCTGATGAAGGCTATTTTTTTCCGTTTTTCACCTTTGTGTCAAAAGCAAATTATGGGAGTTAAATTCAAGGGGGTAATGGGGCTTGTGAGTCTGTTTATAGCATTGGTTTCTTGCGGGCCATCTATGGAAGAAATACAGGAGGAGAACAAAAAACAATATCACGAAAAACTGTCACAGTTTAAAAAAGATAGTTTGGACATTGTTAAGGCTAAATTTGATTTATTAATTCAATATCAATCGGCATTTGAGTCGATAGATTCTGTCAAAGCTTCTCAAGAGCATAAAGAATTTAAGTTAAATGTTCGGAACGACTATCCCAATCCTGCTTTTAATACTCTCTACATTCATGCTAATTACTATACAAGCAGTTATGAACATCAATACCCAATGGATTCCTATTATCATTTGTATAATGTGAGGCGATTTATTGAGGGAGAAAATTTGGTATTTGATGCGGATGGAGATTTTGACGAGTCAGTGAGTAAGTTGATGGATTTCAGGATTTTTTGTCATCATTTTGTGAAAGCGGATTATTTGATTATTCAAAAAGATATGGAGTTCATTTTTCCTAAATATCAGCTCAATGATGTTTTTGAAGCAGGTTCATGTGTGGGACATTTTGCTCTTTTCAGTTTTACAGAAGTGAAGCTATTGGATAACTTTTTGTTCTTAGCCACTAATGCTGAGGAAGTTTCTTTTGAGGTTGTCGCTGGTCAAGGGGTAGATAATGATGGAATATTGCTGCAAGACTTGTTTAATCAATGCAGAGATGCTATTTGGTTTGAAATGGAAAAAAGATATACCGTTAGTGGGAATTTACCAGCCCAAGGTACTGCTGTTTATTAGTTGCTAATAAATAAAACCCTCAGTGAATTATCATTTCAAATGGTTTAAAAAAATTGAATGGAATTGAGGGCATCTATTTGCTCTTGTGTAGGTTCACCGGAAGGATAAGCTATAAAAAGCATCAGAAATAGGTCATTCACTTTAAGAATGTGATATTTGAATTCACTATCAGTTTCATCATCATATTGAACCGAGGTTTTAAAGGTTTTCCCACCTAAAACCTCTTCTTTTTTTTCTTCATCCTCCAAACTAAACCATTTTTCCATTTCATGATGAGTTTGAACCGTATTATGGAGATCTTCTATAGCATTAATAAAATCCTGAGCAGTTTGATGTACCTCTTCTCCCTGATCTTCCAGAAAAGAATATTTGGAATGTACGCTTAAACCTATTGTTGCTCTGATAGATCCTTCATGAATAATAGACTCATTTTCAAACGTCTCAAACAAGGCTCTTTTTTTTGATAAGTCCAAATGAAGTTGTTCATGGAAAGGCCTAACCTCATTAAATTCTTTTGTTCGTTGAATGATGGAGTCGTGAGAGCAATAGATCCAGCTTTCAGGAAGGTTAATGGAGAATTTCAATTCGTTATTGGTATACGTACCATTTTCAAAAATACCTGTATCAATTTCAATTTCAGGATACTTTTTTAAAAGATCATAAGTTTCTATTTTTTCCTCTGTTACTATTGTCTTCGATTCTCCCGAAGACTGACAGGAAGCAATAATGATGAACAAAAAAGCAAGGTAAAAGAACTTCATAATTTTAGTTTTTTAATTCGATTTTCCATTTTACTGTATCCAGTATTAAGAGATGTTCTTTTTCCCCATTTAAAAAGGCTTTGCAACTAAATTCTAGCTGTAAATCGCTCCACTGTAAAAACTCAATAAAATCCATTTGGATGGGACTTTCGATTATTTCAATGTCTTTGAGGTTGGAAGTCATTTTTTCAATCTGGTAATAATCTGCCAAAATAAATTCACCAGAAGGGGCAACTTCTAACTTTCGGTAAGAGGGATGTTCTAGTAATTCTTCAAGTTCTCCGTTGTGAATATTCAGTTTAAAGAGGTAGTCAGAACTTAGAACAAGAATACATTGTAATTGAGGAGAGATTTTAACATTTCTTGATTCTCCTCTAAATTGTCCTAACCATTCTTTTCCCGAACTTTCGGTAAACTTAATATATCCCCATTTGGCCGAATTCCATGGATTTTCATGGTCGTAAATTCGTTCCTCGAATTCACCCGAAAGGGGCTGAGCAATGATTTGAGCATCAACAATCATGATTAATCCAAAAATTCATCGAGTGTTATGGTATAATTGCTATCCAATGATTGGTTTAAGGTACTATCTGTTGAAATGATATAAGAAGCTTCATCCACGTCAAATTCGTAGATGTCTAAGACAGAAAAGTTGGTCGTTCTTTCCTCCTCTGGGTCATCAATATCTAAAAAAGTATTTCCTGATAATCGAAGTAATTCAGGAAGGCCATCCTCATTGAGGTCATCAAACCAACTTTTTATGGATAGTAGTTCTCCCGCATCTCCATCTTGAGCGGCAATAAGTTCAAAGTCGTTAACAAACTGATGTCGGGTGTAATCATAAACTCGGGCATGAATCTCTAACCAACCATAAAGGTGTTCTAATCCAACCACAAACAGTCCCAGATTTTTGGTAAGCCTCAATTGACCAATAATATAAGTTGTTTCTACCTGTTCATATTCACTGTTCTTAAAAAGTAGGTCGGCCATTGAGGTTTCAAGTGTTGAATAAGGAATATCTTCTGCACTATGGTACATCTTCGACTCAAAAGAAAGTACTTCACCTCCTAAGGTTGGAAACAAATCAGGGTTGAAGAGAACTTCTTCTTCATGAGCATCCTCCATTTCCAATTCCGCATTGGACGGTGAATTTGAATCATTCTTATTGGTTTCTTCAGCAGGGGTGTTTTCAGTTGAGCAAGCTCCAAGAAGTAATGGTAAGGCAATGAGTAAGAAAGTATTTTTAGGGATCATGTTTATGCTTTAATTCAAATATGGGAAAAGAAATGCGAGTTTCCGAAAAAGAAGAAGTGAATTAAACCGATGGTGCTCTTGGTATGATAGCTGGTGGAGATGGGACTTTAGATTTGCGAAAGGTATTCTCGTAAATCTGTTCCTTTGGGGAGGTTTAACTTTAAACGGAGCCTGTATCTGCTCACATCAACTGACTTGGGTGATATGTTGACAATTGATGCAATTTCTTTGGAAGTTAAGCCCAGACGCAGCATAGAACAAAGCCTTTTTTCCTTTTCGCTGATGTTGGGAATTTGATCGGACAGTTTTTCGTAGAAAGTTTCATTGAGATTTTCCAGTTTAGCAATGAATTCCCGTTCTTCTTTGTTATCGTTACTGTATTGGTAAAACTTCATTCCAATTTCCTTTAATTTGGATTGGATAGAGGTTAATTCAGTAGTTCGGGAGGCTCCAGAAAGGTCTTTTTTCATCTCTCGTAAAAAATCGTTCCGTTGAGAAAGGTGAAGAGCAAAATTGGTGAGTTCTTTGTTTTTGACAATTAGTTCCTGACTCAATTGCTCTTTTTGTTGTTCTACTTCCCTTTTTTGAAGTTGAATGACCTTTTTTTGTTCTAAACTGCGTTTGTACTGAAGGTACATAAAAGAGCTAAAGAGGAAGAGGAGTATTGCGCCAATTAAAAAGGTATGCTTTTTTATTCGTTCGCTTGATATTTCAGCGTCCTGAGAGGCGATTTGGGCATCATGAATTTTTTGTCGGTTACTATCTTGAATGCTGTCTATGATGGCATTTTTACGAAAGGTGTAGTTGTATTCTTGCTGAGACAAAGCTGAAATATTATTCAGGTTCATTACACTGTCATAATTGACTTTATAACGCTCATGCATCTCAAGGGCCATTTGGTAATTCCCTTGCTCTTTATAACAGTCGTATAAGACCTTTGCTACCTGGTAAGTTTCTTTGGCCAATCCCAATTCCTGAGATATTTGAATGGATCTGTTTCCAAAATCAATGGCTTTAGTGTAGTTTTTTTGATCATAATAGAACTGAGCCAAATAATTAAGTGTATTGGAAATTCCTCTTTGGTCTTGCATTTCCTCTCGAATGGAAAGACTTTTATTATAAGATTCCAGTGCCTGGGCATCCAGTCCCTGATGATGTTTTATCCAGCCAAGTTCTAGCAATGCTTTAGCCTCGGAATATCTATCACCTAGTTCTTGCTTAATTTCTAGTCCCATACGATAATAAACCTTAGCTTTTTCTAATTGTCCTTTGTCTTTATAAACCCCTGCAATGTTTAGATATGAACTTGAAATTCCTGTTCTATCATCAATTTCTTCCCGAATCTTTAATCCCTTTTCGTAGTATTCAAAAGCTTTATCCAATTCACCTTGATTGTAATAAATGACTCCAATGTTATTATAGCTTCCACCAATCCCTAATTGGTCACCTTGTTTTTCCTGAATCATCAAAACTTGAAAACTGCGTTCAATAGCTTCATCGTAACGTCCTAAAGCGTAATAAGAGCCAGCCATGTTTCCAAGCATATCACTATAACCGGTTAAGTCCCCAAGCGAAGAATAAAATTCAAGTGCTTTTGAAAAATGATCCAAAGCGTCATTATAGTTCCCTTGGATATAACGAATATTTCCTAGTACGTTTTGAGATTTTGCCTTCCATTCCTGGTTCCTAATGGCCTCAGCCAATTCAAATTGCTTTTCACCCAAAAGGTAAGCGCTGTCGGTATTGGTAAAACGATATTCTTCCCAAATCAAATCATCAATTGCTAATAAACGCAAGGTATCATGATGCGTGTCAGAATACCAGATGTTCCACAAACTATCAGTATTGGTATTTTGTGCTTTTAGTGTTGGAACTGAGAAAAAATAAACTCCCAAAAACAAGAACAAAAGTCCCTTTTTAGAAAAGAAAAAGGTCTCTTTCATTACTGCTACATTAATTGTTCTATAAGCTGAATAAAGCACTCCCATAACGGCTAAATAGGTTATCTAAGTTAAAACAAAAATAGCCTTGTATGGAATGCTGTATAGTCTATTTGTTATCTAATTGTTTGATTTTCAGTTTTATGTTTTTTCTCTTGTATAGAATATAAATGCATCCTTCTGTTTTTTGTAGTGATTGAGTATGCATGATTTATTTCAAAGCTCACTGCGACTCGCCTTAGTTTTGATTGAATACTTTACCCAGCTCATTGGTAAAGTGACTTTTGAATGAAACTAAAAAGAAGAATAATGATTAAAGTAGGAATTATAAGTCTGTTACTCACTCTGTTTATGGGAACAACTTATGCTCAATGTGATGGTTTTGAACAAACAATAGAAGTTGTAGATGTCAGTTGTCCGGGTGGATCGGATGGAAGTGTGGCGATTACAGCCTTTGGTGGTGCACCGCCTTATTTTTATTCAATTAAAGATGAGGATGATGTTACTGTGAGTATGGGAGGAGCTAGTTCAGCTTCAGGTTTGGAAGAAGGCTGGTATTACTGTACTACAGGAGAATCGAGCTTTTTCGGTTGTGTTATTACCGATTCGGTTTACGTTGACGCTCCCGACCCGATGGAAATTGAAACTCAAACTTCTTTTCCTTCTTGCGTGGGAGAATGTGATGCACTTATTTTAATTGACTCGGTTTATAATGCTCAGGATCCATCTTTTGCTTTGTTAATTGAATGGGATCCGGATCCAGGAGTTGTAAGCGGAACAGGAGCTATCTCCAATTTTGGTGCTTGTGCCGGAGATTATAATGTGACCATTACTGATTCTTACGGCTGTTCCGACAATTTTGTCATTGAGGTTATCGAAAACCCTGATCCAATAGCCTTTGCTTCATTAGAAGTTGAGCAACACGCCAGTGCAACACAAAACGGAATTGTTTCGGCCATGGGAACCGGAGGAATTCCTGATTACAGTTACTTCTGGACCTGGCTGGATTATCCCGAATTTACTTCGATTGAAGCCACTTGGGAAGATTTGGGACCAGGACTCTACGAAATTCAAATGAATGATGCGAATGGATGTACATTGGTAGATACGCTTGAGGTTGAAAATCTGGGAGGATGGGTATCTATTGATGCCGAGGAAAAATCAGACTTCTCCATTCGTTACCATACACAACTCCAATCATTTTCCATTTCAACCTTGGAAAGTGGTGTGTTGAATCTATATGATGTAGGAGGAAGAGTAGTAGGGGCTGTTCGTCAATCTGCCGGAAAAAATACAATTGAGTTATCGAATCATTTTAAGCTTTTGGCTGGAACCACTTATATCTATCGTTGGGAATCCGGATCGGGTCAGCATTATTCAGGAAAGTTTAACTATTAATACCGGAGAAAATGAAAAGTATTTTATTCACTTTAAGCTTCATGGGGTTGAGTGCAGTTAGTGTTGCTCAAATATCCGTTTCGGAATTAATGAAGGCTGTTGCATCTGATCGTCAGGAAGCCGATGGCTTTGGATGGTCTGTTGATATTGAAGGAAATTATGCCGCTGTTGGAACTTGGTTGGAAGATCATGATGAAAGTGGTGCTAACTTTATGACTTCGGCAGGTTCGGTTTATTTCTTTGAGCGAGATGAAATAGGGAATTGGAATCAAGTTCAAAAACTAGTTCCATCAGATAGAGCTGAGAACGACAATTTTGGTTTTTCGGTATCCATTTCGGGAGATTATTTAGTAGTTGGAGCTCCAAGTGAGGATGAAGATGAAGAAGGAGGTAGTACAGTAAGCAATGCCGGATCGGCTTATATTTTTGCAAAAGATGAAGACGGTTTGTGGGTTGAAACTCAAAAAATCGTAGCTGGTGATCGTGGGGTAAATGACTATTTTGGACGGTCACTGTCACTATCGGGTGATTACCTCATTTTAGGTGCTCATTTGGAAGATGAAGATGAAGGTGGCGGAGGATTCATGACTTCGGCAGGTTCTGCTTACATTTTTGAGAAAGATGGATTCGGTGTTTGGAATCAGGTAGAAAAAATTGTGAGTGATGATCGTGCATCCAACGATCAGTTTGGAATTGAAGTAGACATTTCAGGAAATTATGCCGTTGTTGGTGCCTGGTATGAAGATGAGGATGAAGCTGGTGGTAGTTCAATTGTCGATGCCGGTTCTGCTTATGTTTTTGAACGGGATGGTGGTGGAGCCTGGAGTCAGGTTCAAAAATTAGTGTCATCTGATCGGTCAGCGATTGATTATTTTGGACGTTCGGTTTGTATTTCGGGAAGTACCGTTGTGGTAGGTGCCTGGTTTGAGGATCATGATGAAATGGGTGAAAACCCAATGTCCGATGCGGGTTCAGTTTACGTTTTTGTTCAGGATGAAGATGGAATTTGGAATCAAACGCAAAAGCTGGTTCCATCCGACAGAGCTGCAGGAGATAACTTTGGACGTAATATTTCCATAGCAGATGAATTGCTAATAGTTGGTGCTTATCGGGAAGATCATGACGAGGAAGGTGGTGATTTTATGAGTAATTCTGGAGCTGCCTATCTTTTTGAACGGCCTTTTGATGGTGTTTGGTATGAGATTAAAAAACTGGTAGCATCTGATCGGTCGGCGAACGATAATTTTGGATGTGATGTGGCCATTTCAAGTGTTGGAGATATTATTTGTGGAGCAAATAATGAAGATGAGGATGCAGAGGGGGGAGCAACGATACTAAATGCAGGATCAGTTTACTTTTTTGGAGAAGAGTGTTTTTTACCCAATATTACCGAATTGAACTTGAGCACTACCGAGACCATTTGTCCGGGAGATGAAGTAAGCCTTTTTATTATAGGTTTTTTGAATGATGCTGTTGAATGGGTGGTTTATGAGGGTGGTTGTGATGTTGACCCTATTGCCTCTTCTACAGATTGGGAATTTAATTTCACTCCAACTGCGTCCACTACTTATTTTATTCGAGGAGAAGGTGGTTGTGCTGACGATTTAGCCTGTGAAATGATTAGTGTTAATGTACATCCTGCAATGAGTTTGTCAGTTGAAACAACAGATGAATTTTTTGGTTCGGATGGTTCAATAGATTTAACCGTAAGTGGAGGAACGCCTGACTTTACTTTTGATTGGGATAATGATGGAACCGGCGATTTTGATGATACAGAAGATTTAGCTGAAATTCCAGCAGGAGCTTATATGGTGGTGGTGATGGACGAAAACAATTGTACCGATACGCTTGAGACTGTTGTTAACTCACAACTTAGTATCTATGAAAATGAGGAAACTCAATTAAAGCTTTATCCAAATCCATCTAAGGGTGATTTTGTATTGGAATTAAATGAAGCTCATGAAGGAACAATTAGTGTTTATTCGGTTGAAGGAAAGTTGATGCATCAACGAAATATTCAACAAGAACTTTTACATCATTTTAGTCTGGATAACTTACCATCCGGACTTTATTGGCTAAAGGTTCAAACATCTGATTTTTCTACCATGATGCAGTTAATAATTGAATAAAATGGATTATTTCAAATTAGTTGTATTACTCGTTACCAGCTTATGGCAATGGGGAGCCTTTTCTCAATGGACTCAATTGGGAAATGGGTTTGGAACGATAGAAAATAGCGCTGGGTTTGATATCGCTTTTCATCCTGAAAGCGGTGAACCTTATGTTGTGTTTGAGGAAACAGAGGATTTCAGCTTTAAAGCTCAGCGCTTTAATGAGGTATCCTGGTCTCAAGTTGGGGAAGGCTTTGGCTTTCCCTTTTCGGGGGCAACAAGAATAACGATGGCATTTCATCCAGAAACTTATGAGCTTTATGTTGCTTATGCTGATGGATTATTGGATCGGTTTGTTGTTCGGTATTTTGATGGAGACTCCTGGTTGCAATTAGGAGAAGGATTGGGAGTTGTAATGGAAGCTTCTGTTATTGATATTGCCTTTCATCCCGAAACTTTTGAGCCTTATGTGGTTTATGCTGATGCCGATTCTGCCGCTTTTATTGTACAAAGGTTTGTTGGAGACGAATGGGTACAAGTAGGAACAACCCAAGGAGCAGCAGGAAATGGAACCGGGCCTCAAATTGGATTTAATCCCTTGACTTTTACTCCATATATTGTCTATCCTGACAGTTGGGAATCTAGCGTGGTAGTTAAATCTTTTGAAGAAGAAGTATGGAACCAAATAGGAGTTATTCCGGGTGTTGTATTAGGATATGTGAAAATGAGTATGACTTTTCACCCTCTTAGCGGAGAACCTTATGTATCCTATAATTCGACAGGAGGAGATGCTTTTGTAGTTGCTCATTATGATGGGGATTCTTGGAGTTTTGTTGGAGGAACTTCTCTGGGAACAATAGATAAACGGATGGAGATTGCATTTCATCCATTAACTTATGAACTATATGCTATGTATCCTATTTATTGGAATGATTTCAGAGTTGAACGTTTTGATGGAACGGAGTGGCAAATGGTAGATGAAAAACTGGTAGGTGGAGTTTCGGATTCCCAAGCCGAATCTGACCTGGCATTTAATCCAATTAATGCGGAGTTGCATGTCATTTATCCCAATGCCGATTCGGGAAGTTTTATTGTACAAAAACTAGCTAATGCTGTGGGAATAGATGATGTAGAGCAGGAGCAAGTTCTGGTTTATCCGAATCCAACTCAATCTCATTTTCAAATTCGATTGGAAAAATCGTTTGAAGAGGTTCATTTAACGATTCGAGATCCTTTGGGGAATCAAATTAGCGAAGAATACTTTTATCAGGTTCAGGAAATCTCAAGCCAAATTATAGGAGCTAGTGGTGTTTATTTTCTGGAATTGGACTTAGGGAATGACGAAAAAAGACACTTGAGTATTATTCGAGATTAATCCATCAATTCGTCTAGTGTTATAGTATACTTTGGTTCTAGTTGTTTTTGTAGAATTCTGTTGGTTGAAGTCTCATAAATTCCTTTGATTGTATCAAATTCATAGAGGTTCAGTTCATGGGAGACTATATCAACTGCACTACCAGGAGTGTCCTTTTCTAAGATAATGTTTGATGATCGTTGTATGAATTCTGGGATACCATCTTCATTTACATCTACAAACCAGCTTTTTACGGCATATGTTTTTTCTTGAATTTTATCATGATTCTGAGAGGTTATTATGCTAATCTCGTCGATGAATTTGTTTTGATCATAATCAAAAACACGAGCATAAAGTTCCAGCCAATCATCATAGTCGTCCTCAAAGGCGACTATAAACAAACCAAACCTTTTGGTAAGAGTAATTTGTCCAATGATGCGAACCCACTCAGCTTGATCAAAAAAGAAACTACCTTTAAAAAATGGTTCAGCGAGTGAATCTTCAAGTAGTTCATAGGGTATAGATTCTTCGTCTTCATATATTTTTGATTCAAAACAAATAGAATCCTCTTCTAATGGCGGAAATAAATCAGGGTTAAAAGCTACGACTTCCTCTTCAATCTCTTCTTTATCCAATTCCTCATTAGTTGTAGCGTTTATAGAATCTTTTTTGTCTTGGTTGGTTGAGTTATTTTTAGTTGAACAAGCTCCAAGAAAAATTAAGAAAGCAAAGAGTAGGAAAGTGTTTTTGAGAGTCATATTTGTGTTTAAATTTAAATAAGGGAAATAAGAAGATTGATAAGTTTACCTATCGTTAGTTATGTGTGGTATCGCTGGAAATGTAAACGCTGAAGTCTTTTTCATTTTTACTTTTTTAAAAATGTGAAGTAAAAATTTAAAAAGTGGCCGATTGAAGTAGCGAACAAAGCTACCTCCACTCATTTCTTTATGCCGATTGTTGTATTTCACTTTTAGATAATAGTTAGGTGCATCAATACCCCCAGGAAAGCTTCTGGGCATATAATCAAGCGCACTTGATTTAAGGATTTCAATAAATTGTCCATAGGTTCTTTTTTTTAGCTGTCCTTTGTAATCACCGACATATTTACCAACATACATTTTTCCATGAAAAAGAATGGTTCGCGTACTGTCAATGCTAAACTGCATGGCAGGGCAAGTTCCAAAACATGGAGTACTGCTAAAATAAAGCTCTTCAAATTGCAGGTTTTCATCATAAAGAGAGGATTCGGAGAAAAAAAGATAAACATCATCCTTAGTGAGCGTTACACTGCTTTTGTCGGTGTGATACATAGAAGAATAACCGCGGTTACTTTCTACAAATAATTTGGAATATTTATCGGTGGGTTGAATCCATAAACTATCCTTAGTCAGTTTTACGATTTTATAGCTTTTAACAACCCTTCTTTTCTCTTCAATACCGGCAATTCTATCGTAGAAAACCAATTTAAAAATGGAGTCGTTCATCTCAAGTTCATACTTTTCATGATAGCCCATTCCATAGTCAAAGTAAGCAATGTCATTTTGTCTAAGGTCCAGAAAGTAAAGGTTAGGACTTACCCAAATTTGCTTGATTTTAGAGTCAATTTGGGTAAAGGAAAAAAGAGGCAGCAAAAAGAATAAGGTAAGTGTAAAAAGAAATTTCATGAATGTGTGTAGACCTTGTTTGTATAGTATGTTTTCCTAAAGGATACTTTTTATGGCTTTATTCCATAATTAACTTCAAAATAGTTTAGTACCTCTTTTTCAAATTGATCAAAGCGTTGAAAAGGAAAGTCCTCCTGCCGATTGTTTGCATAATGTTTATCGGTTAGGAGCTGTTTTATCTTTTTTAATTCAAAGTAAATGTGAGTGAGGAGAAGTTTTTCCTTTATTTCAAATTGACAAACTGTTTTGAATTCTTTGATTTCCTCTTCGTATGATTCAGCAAATTCAGCTATTTGAACGATGAGCAGATGTTTTTTGTCCTTTTGACGATTAATCTGAATCCGATGACCACCTGGTTCATCATGCCAAAGAAGATCCATTTCATTTTCTCCCTGAATCAATTTTTGCATTGTATTGATCAGGTCTGTTAATGGATCACCAAATATGAACGACATCGTTAATTCATGGAGGTGATGCCCCAAATGAATATAGCAAGTTCCCCAACCGTTAGGGTGAAGTATTAAGGATAGGTTGATTCTATCGTCTGTATTCGTGACCATTAATCATGAAGATAATGGTTCTATTAGAAATGGATGTTAGTTATTGGTATCCTTAACAATAACATCATGCGCACCACCTTCAATGATGCTGGTAGAAGAAACCAAAGTTAACTTAGCGTTAGTCTGTAATTCGTTTAGTGAAATGGTTCCACAACTACACATGGTTGCCCGAATTTTTCCAATGGTTTGGTCCAAATTATCTTTGAGTTTTCCTGCATATGGAACATAACTGTCAACCCCTTCTTCAAATTTGAGGTTACTGTTACCCCCCATATCGTAACGTTGCCAGTTTCGTGCTCTGTTAGATCCTTCTCCCCAATATTCTTTAACGTAATTACCGCCAATTAAAAGCTTACGAGTTGGACTTTCATCAAAACGTGCAAAGTAACGCCCCATCATTAGGAAATCAGCACCCATTGCCAAGGCTAATGTCATGTGATAATCCTGAACAATTGCTCCGTCCGAACAAAGAGGAATGTATTCACCCGTTTTTTCAAAGTATTCATCTCTGGCTTTGGCTACCTCAATTAATGCAGTTGCCTGACCTCGACCAATACCTTTTGTTTCTCGTGTGATACAAATCGATCCACCACCAACACCTACTTTAATAAAGTCTGCACCAGCTTCAGCCAAGTAAAGGAATCCTTCATGATCTACCACATTTCCCGCTCCGATTAAAACATCACTGTTATATTCTTTGATGAAGTCAATAGTATCTTTTTGCCATTCCGAAAATCCGTCAGACGAATCAATACAAAGTACATCGACACCAGCATCCACTAAAGCAGGCACTCTTTCTTTATAATCACGCGTGTTAATTCCAGCACCAACTCTCAATCTCTTTTGTGCATCGAGTAATTCATTTGGATTTTCTTTATGGCTATTGTAATCTTTTCTGAAAACGAAATAATGCAGACGTTGGTCGTCTCCAATAATTGGCAAGGTATTAAGCTTGTTTTGCCAAATAACATCATTGGCTTCGCTTAAACTTAATCCAACTTTAGCTGTGATCAAATCAGCAAAAGGAGTCATGAAATCTTTCACCTTTTTTCCAGGGGCATCTTTGCTGATTCGATAATCTCGTCCTGTTACTAATCCAAGAAAAACACCCTCTGCGCTACCATCATCAGTAATTCCAATGGTAGAAAACCCAGTTCTTTCCTTCAATTCCAAAACATCTTTTAATGTATGTTCTGGTGTTAAGTTGGCACGGCTTTCTACGAAACCAGCTTTGTGTTTTTTCACCGTTCGCACCATTTGTGCCTGACTTTCTACTGATTGCGATCCAAAAATGAATGACAACCCTCCCTCTTTTGCCAATGCAATGGCCATTCCACTATCCGAAACGGATTGCATGATAGAAGAAACAAAAGGAATATTGAGAGAAATAGCAGCTTCTTCTCCCTTTTTAAATTTGACCAAAGGTGTTTTAAGGTCAATATTATCAGGAGTATGCTTTTTAGTGGTTAAACCTGGAATGATCAGGTACTCATTAAAAGTTCTGGAGATTTCGTCGATTATCTTGGCCATAGGATCAAAAAATAATCCTGCAAATTTAAATAAAATATAGCATCTAATGGTCGAATAGTTTTCAACCAAAATGGTGAATAAATAACGAGTTGTTTATTTCCAAAAGAGAGACTGAGAGCAAAAAATTACTTATCGGACCAAATGGCCAGTTCATTTCCAGCTGGGTCGGTAAAATGGAAACGACGTCCACCAGGGAAAGAAAAAATGGCCTTACAAATTGTACCACCAGCCTTTGTTACTTCTTCCTGAATGTGTTCTAAATGATCATGATATAAAACGACTAAAGCTCCATTTACAATAGCCTCATCGGATTTTTCAAATCCTCCTTCTAATCCACTGGATGAAAAAGCGGTATAAGTTGGACCATAATCGGTAAACGTCCACCCAAAGGCGGTAGAATAGAAGTCTTTTATGGCTTGTAAATCGGCAGCGTAAAATTCAATATAATTAATGTGGTTATTCGTAGCACTCATGATTTAGTAAAATTAACCTCCAAAATTGGGGATGGGTGAAGAAACATCAACAACTACTCCGTTTGGATCTTTTAAAAGTAATCTTCTTTGACCATAAAAAGTGTCTTCAGGAGCAGAAATAACTTCCATTTTTTGATTTTGAGCTATTTCATGAACTTCATCAGCATTATCAACCACAAAAGTTAAGTAGAAACCATCCGATTTTCCTTGAACATGTGATGGAACTGTTTCGTGATTCTTGTCAACGATACCCAATTCAAGGTTTTGGCTCTCTGAGGTTAAGTGAATGAACCAATCACTGTCGTAATTGATGTTGAAATTAAACAAAGTGGTGTAAAAGGCTTTGCTCTCAGTTAATTTTTCAGAACAAAGATTAATCATTAATCGGTTGATGGTTTTCATATTTAGTGAGGAATTTATCGTTCATTATCAGAGATAAAGTTAACAGACCTTCCAAGAAATACCCTGTATAAAACATAAAGAACTGCAAGCATCATAATTAGGATTCCTATTTGATGAAGATAAGCAGGATCAACAGGCTTTACACGACTATAAAAACTAATACTGATAAAATAGGTGACATTGAAAAGGTGTAGCAGTATGAAAGCATAAAGGAACTTGTTTAAATTCTTGGATATCATTAGAATGATTGGAAATACAAGGATTAAAATAAATGTAATAAAACCATGAAGGTTGTGGGAAATATCTAACTCCACAAATTGGCTTTTAAAATTCTGATAAACAAAGAAAAAATGGATGAGATGATTAATTGCAAATAAGATCATGAACGTTTGAAAAGTACTCTTTGTACGTTCTTTTTTGTAGATGGCTTTTAGGCCGAAGTATCCTATTAGAAGTAAAATAACAAGATTCAATGCAGCGGCTGTTCTGCCCGAATTTCGAGCACATTCGGCAAAAATTAGTTCGGATGGTTCAATGGTAGCAGCTGCTCTAAAATAGATCAGTGCATTCAAACCAACAATCACAGTAATGAGTAGAGGTAGTTTAAACTTTTTCAAAAGAGTAGTAGTTAGGGTATCTGTCTAACTAACTGGATAATCAAAGAGTTATTTTGTGAAAGGTGAATTAAATGGAGAAAAGGAATTACTTTTTCCCAAGGACTATTGTGTCACCATCTGGTGTTGTGAATATCAGTGCATCTTTAATATCTTCTAGTACCCCCGGATGGATAATGTTATCCTGATATGAAGGACTCTCATGTGGAGTAAAAAGATAAAAAAGAGATACAATTGATATTAATATCATTCCTAAAAAAAACGTAGGTGTTTTACTCAGTAAGGGTGCCTTTTGGGGTTTGATCTCCGGTTCTATACTACGGTAGAATAGTCTTTCTTTTTTAGCTTCGTTAAACTCCAGTAGCTTCCGATGCTTTTCCCTTTCTTCTTCACTAATTAAGTTCCATAAAACATCTTCAATTCTATACGATTCAATTCAATTAAATTATAGGTGTCTGGCGCTAAAAAGTAAAGTTGCTTATCTTCTTCAAATTCGATTAAATCATTTTCAAGTAAGAAGAATATTACATCTTCATTGCGTGAGGAAGTTCCGTTGATACTTTCAAAATCCTCTTTACGAAAGGATTGTGTTGGGGCTTGATAAAGATCCAATAGGTTGTGCAGTACTATGTTGTAAAAGCTTTCTTTCAAAACATTAATCTCGTTTCTCGAATCGAATAAAAGGTAAAGAAGGCTCAATTAAATCGGTCTCCAAGGCCAGAACCCTATTTTCTTCAACAATAAATTGAAACATAAAATCCTCTAAAAAGTCTTCAGAGTAAGAGGTGAAACTATTCTGATTTGAGTGTTCTAATGAGTCGAAATAAGTTCCAGCTGTAAGTAGAAGCTGTTCGTTTTTCAAATCAATAAAAATATCACCAAAACCCTGGTGAGTATAAGTGCCTGCATATTCTTTTAAAGGTAATTGAGGAGCTTTTTTCGCAGAATTCAGTACCAGCGGGTGACGGAGATAAATAGTTTCATCTCGTTCCAACAGTTTATTCCAATCGTGCATTTCTTTACCTGCTATCATTTCAAACAGGTAAAAAGTCATTCTAAACGGAAAGCTGTTCGTGCGCATGCCTTCGTTCATCATAGCAATCCAGGCTATATTATCATCAGGCATCAAAACAATTAAACTTTGGTGGCCTACATTGTCACCATGGTGTAGAACCACTTTGTGTCCGAAATAATCAAAAATGTACCAACCAAAACCGTATTCAATTGGTGAAAAGCCATCATAAGGTTCTTCATATCCAATGGCAAAATGACCACTAAGATTGTAGTCCAGCCAATCTTTTGATAGGATTTTGCTGTTTCCATTGAGTAAAAAAGAAGCCCAATTTTCAAGATCATTTACTGTGGAGAACATATTCCCCATTCCGGAAACATCATACAAAGATTGAACAGATGAAATGTTAGCTGCTTTCTTGTTTTGATAACCTAACGAACTATTCTGATTTTGTAGGTAAGAAGCCAAATTACAATGGGTGTTGTGCATCTGCAATGGTTCAAGAATATGATGCTTTAAACGATCTTCCCATTTGTCTCCTGTCAGATGTTCTAATAAATAAGCAGCTAGTATGTATTGATTGTTCCCGTAAGAGAATTGGGTACGGAATGAACTACTATTATCGAGGTATTTGAGTTTCTCAAAAACGGCTTTGTTGGGATTTGATTTTTCAGTTTCGCTCAACAGATAGTAGGTGAAATCGTAACGTGGAATACCCCAGCGGTGGGTTAAAAGATCAATTAGTGTGAGTTCATTGGTTATAAAATCACTTTTTAGTTCCAGGTCTGGTAGATAGGTTTTAATGGGCTTATCAAATTCTAATTTTTTCGCTTCAGCTAATTGGGAAAGAAGAATGGCATTAAAGGCTTTGGTATTGGAACTGATTGGAAATAAAGAAGAGTCGGTCAGTTTTGTTTTAGTGATGGGATCATTATATCCAAAGGCCTCAGAAAAAACAATGTCATTTCCTTGCAGGATGGAAAGGTAGCCCCCATTGGCTCCAACTTTTTGGAGTGTTGTATTACCCAGCCGAATGAGGAGGGAGTCGTTAATTTGAGTATAGGAAAGATGGAAAAAGCTGAGAAACAGTATGCAAGAAAGGAACCTCATTGTGTATGAAAGTTTTAAGTACAGATCAAAGTTACAAACCTAAACCTAAGGTTGTCCTCTCTTTCAAAAGTATTATTTCTTCTCGTTCTTCGTAAAAATCAAACCCCATGTGAGAAGGAAAGGAATAACGATCTTCGTTATGTGTACGGAACCAGGTGTAGATATAGTCAACAGGAAGCAAATCACCAGCTTTTAGAGCTTTTTCAAGTTGAGGTTCGATGGAGTTCCAGTTTTCTAAATTCATGTGGTATAGAATTGACTGAATGGAGATATTGGATTTAGTCTTTTTAGGAAATCCGTATTGTTGGATGGTCAGGCAAAAATCTCTACGATTAGAGAGAGCATGATTGTTGTAAATATTCATTAATGAGTCATAGCCACTTTCATGAGGTTCATAAACGGACTGAATACTATCTGTTAAAAAGGCAGTCCAATAGTTGTCAATTTTTACATAATGGGAGAGTAGAGAATCAAGTTCGGAATTGATTTCTAAGGTTTCTTCATTGTTTATACTTAGTTGTTCTAATTCATTAATTTGTTCTTTACTGAGCCAGTTAAATTCTCCTTCGTATTTGATTCCATAAAGGATGTTAAAGGAACAGGCTGGTAATTTACAAGCTCTTTTTAATTGTATGATTGCTTCCTCTTCTCTTTTTAACTTTCCCAGTGCCAAAGCCCAATAATAAAGATCCTCCGGACGGTATAAATCCTTGCTATAGTTTTCTACCTGTTCAAAAATTAAGTGGGCTTCAAAATAGCGTTCGGCTAAGATGAACTTTTTGGCTGTTTCCGTTAGGTTGTTGTAAGTTGTATAATCTTGAGTTGATCCGGAAAAAGGAATAAGAAATAATAGCAAAAGGAATGTTTTCATTGAATGTTGTGTTTTAGGAAAATTGCTCTAGCGGATTGAATTTTGATAGTTTCCATTTTCCCGTTTGAGGATTGATATAAAAATACTGACGATAAGTTCCATAACTGGCTTCATATTCAATCACTCCATTGGTTAAAGTACGAAGTTGATTGATTACTCTATGACTATAATCTCCAATGTTTAATTCGGTTGCAATTTTTGTACACATTTCAACCGAAATGGACTGAGGATTCATGAAAATATCGAATGTGCATAAAAACCGTTTCTTCCAGTTTTTTAGCCATTTCGTTTCCATTTGTGCTTGACGCATGAATTGATGAATGACTTTGAGTTCAGCTTCATTTCTAAATAAAAAACTCTGTTGAATGAAATAGTCCAGAATAGAGGCGCAATAATCTTGTTTGGGACAATCTACATCTGAGGCCAGTTGAACTAAAGAGGGAAGATATTCAGTATGGTGTAAAATTAAATCTTCATCCTGGTCGGTAAACCACATCTCTTCATCATAACCCCATTCGATGATTTGTTGATGAGTAGGGTTTACTTCGTCTAAAACTTTTGTTGCCATGGAATAAAGTTAGGTGAGATTTAATAAGAAAAAGGCTCTTTTTCAATCTCATTTGCTATCAGGCATAAAATGGAAGAAAGCATTTCTAATTCCTCAATGGTTCCTTTGACACCATATAACGGCATCATATAGAGTCTTTCTTTATCTGAATTTCGACTGTGAATGGAAAGGTAGGTATGGGACATTAAATTCATTAATTCCTGATTGGCTCTAATCTTTTTGAGCCATTGGGTTTTTCCCTTAAAAACATAATTTTTATGAATTATTGGAGGGAAGTTATATTTCCAATTGGGGAAAAGGCGGTAAAAAAGTTGAGCATAGTAACCTCTTGGATAGATGCCGAAATATTGCTCAAACTTCACTTTTGTTGGGGTAGAGAAAAGAAGCCCTGTTCCTCCTGTGACATTGCCACCAATATCAACAATTCTACCTCTAAATTCAACTCTAGCTCTTAAAGGTTGGCTGTAATGTTTGCCATCTGTATAGTAGGTAAACTTTAACGGTTCGGCTTCATAAATTCCGCCATATTTCTCAACCAATTCTTCTAAAGCATCCATTTATAATCCTTTTTGAGTGATTAATTCCTGGCAAAAAGCTGAAGCAAAATCTTTGTCTCTGTACATTTCATGACCTTTTCCAGTAACCATTTTGAAGTTGACATTCATTTGATTTAACCAATTTGAAGAAGGTTTAAAATCGTCCTTTTCTCCAAAATAGAGTGTTATTTTTCCGGTAGGTTGGAGTTTCTCATGCCGAAGTCGGGTAGAGGAGACACAATAAAGTTCTTGAATGAGTCCGCTTTTCAACCCAAATTTCCAGGCAATTGTTCCTCCAACGCTAAAGGCAAGTAGGTTAACTCTACCTTTTTCTAATTCTAGTAGTTGCTGAAAAGCTCTATCAATACCTTCATTTACAAATTGTTGGTGCAGATTTTCTTGAGAATAGTCTGATTTGTCTATATCTCCCAATTCGCAGCAGTCGTAATACTGGATATCAAAGTGTCCTTTTAGCTCATCCAGGTAATAGCTTAACCATTGAGCTCTTTCTTTTCCCCAAAGGTCAGAGAGAATGATGAGTTTTTTGACGGACATTGACAAAATGTGTTATTTGTCCCTAAAGTAAATATTTGTTGAATTAAAAGCGGAAACCCAGGCCAAATCTTCCTTGAACATCAAGACCAGGATGTGATAGGAAAATGGAATGAGAATCATCCTTTAGGTGGCCATAACCAAGTACTTTCCCAATTCCAAAATCTCCCTGGAAGTATAATCTTTTTGTTAGTTTCATTTCTAGACCTCCGCCAACATAATGACTTTGGTTATGAAGTTTTTGATAAGCGGGGTGCATGTATTTCTTCTGGAGAATAAGATGTTTAAGATCCACCATAAAATAAGGAGAAAATCGACCAAGTGTTTGAAAGGGGAAAAACTTATATCCCAAATTGAGTTCTAGATAATTAAAAGGCCGATAAATCCAGTGTTGAGTATCAAAGAAAGAAGGTCCGGCCCCAAACTCAATTTTGTGGCGAGTAGTTCGGTAATATATGGTAGGAACGATACTAAATGCTTTTCGGCTGATAGAAGTATTGAAGTCTAAACCAAAAGGACCAACTTCTTTTGAATCTTGAGCAAAAGTATTGGGTAAACTGCAGAGGAATAGTGTGAAGAGGAAGATTGTTTTTTTCATAATCTGTGAAAAATCCTGCTCAAATATATCCCTGAAGTAGAGGGGGAGGTACTATAACACCACTAATTAATGTTAAATTTCATTTGTTTACTAGAAGTAACATCCAATGCCGAATCTAAATTGATAGTCAGATGCTGGAAATATAAATGACATACCTTCATTGTAAAGAAAAAAACCAGATATCAACCCCAAGCCCATATCACTTTGTAAATAGATCCCTTTTTTAAGGTTTAATTCCATTCCTCCACCAAAGTAGTGACTGTGTTCATTAAAACTTCTGAGGACTGATGCAAGAAAAGGATCAAAGTATATTTCGTTGAAAATTAAGTGTTTGATTTGAGCCATGAAATATGGTTTAATTTTCCCACTTGTGTTGAAAGGAAAAACTTTGTAATTCAACGAAACTTCAAGATTAGAAAAAGGTTCATATGCCCAATCCCAACGTTCGATAAAAGTTGATCCGACTCCCAATCCTACTTTATGTTGTTTGGATTGAAAAAAGATGGTTGGAACCATATTAAAAGATGTTCTTGAAAGAGAACTATTAAGTTCAACTCCAAAAGTGCCGGTGTCTCGCGTCTCTTGTGAAAAAGAGTTTATAGGATTTAAAAATAATATCCAGAGCAATACGGTAAAAAGGCTTTTTAAGCACATAGGGTACATTTTGTGGTCAACGATTTGAAAACGAAATGTATAGGAGGTTATTGTTTAAATCTTAATTCCAATCAAACAAACGTCATCAACTTGTTCCAAACTATTTTTCCATTCATCAAAGGTTTTGTTTAAAATATCCTTTTGAGTTTGCATAGAAAGCTTGGCATTTTGGAGAATAAGGTTTTTAAGGGCTTTCACCTTGAATTTTTTGCCTTTTTCACCTCCAAATTGATCTTGATAACCATCGGTCATGGTATAAACAATATCTCCCTTTTGCAATTCAACTTCCCCACCAGAAAATGGTTGTTGGTCCATATCATGCTTACCAACGGGCATTTTTTCTCCTTTAATTTCGATTAGCTCTTCATTGCGTACAATCCAAATAGGATTATGGGCAGCCACATACTTTAATTTGTTATGGCCTTTGTCTAAACTAATTAAAGAAGCATCCATTCCATCTTTTCCTCCTTCGGGACTTCCATCTTTCTTTAAGCGTTCAATGATGGTTGTACGGGTATCATTGAAAATCTCCGCCGGATCGGAGATTCCTTTTTCTACTGCTTTTTCGATGGATGAAATATTGAGAATACTCATAATGGCTCCTGGAACGCCATGTCCGGTGCTGTCGGCGTTAACAATAGCAAAGTTTCCATTATTTAGTTTCCCTGCCCAATAAAAATCACCACTTACAGCTTCCTTTGGTTTAAAGAAAACAAAATATTCGTTGAGGTTTTCATTGAGCAATTCTTCTGTGGCCAGAAATGAACGTTGAATTCGTTCGGCGTAATTTATACTGTCCGTAATTTCACGATGAACTTCCTCTATAATATCCTTTTGTTTTTCTACAGCTTCTTTTTGGTTACGAATTTCCTTTGTGGCATTTTCAACTTCCGTTTCCAACTCCTTTTGGCGTATTTGAAGTTTTCGCATACGCCATCTCATAATTCCTAAAAGTGTCAATAACCCTAGTAAAATGTAAAGAATCTTTGCCCACCAACTTAACCACCAGGGAGGTCGAATTTTAAAAGTATATTCAAAGCTGTCACTCCACATTTGAGATTCTCCCATAGCTTTTAATTCAAAGGTGTAAGTTCCATGTGGAATGCTTCTAAAATCTGCTTTGGTGTCTGTACTGGCAGTACTCCATTTGTTATTTAATCCCTTAAGACGATAACTATAGAGAATCTTTTCGGGCGCTTCCCATTCAATAGCTGAGAAATGGAAAGTGAGGTGATTATGATCGTATGGTAATTCAAGATTTAAAGGGTAGTTCTCAAAACGCTTAATGCTGTCAAATTGAACAATACTTTTAAGACTATCCTTTAGTAATCGATAATCCATGAACTGTTCGTTGATATCGATTTGCCTTAATTGTGGTAATGGTGATTTGCTTGGAGTGTCGAAAGTGGCAAGATCCATTTTGATGATTGAACTTTCAATATTTTTGACATGAGTCCACCATAAATGGTTGTTTTGGTCGACAAAAACAGATCCATACTCAATTAAATAGTTTCTTTTGGCAGCAGTTTGTTCCATGAATTTTGTCACTCGATATTCACCATTTTCTAAGGTTTCTATTTTATTGAGTTCCTCATTCATATTAGCCCAAATGTTTCCATTTTGGTCCTGAGTTAATGTTCTAACCTGATTGCGGCATAAACCTTCTTTGGTTGTAAAATGGGTGAAAGATTCACCGTCATACTTATCAACTCCTTTTTGTCCACTTAGCCAGATATCTCTACCATTGATATCCTGATGGATGTCTAAAAAACTCGAATTATGAAGCCCTTCTTTTTCCGTAAAGTGGGTAAAGGATTCTCCATCAAATTTCACTAAGCCCTTATGACAAGCAAACCAGATGTTTTCGTTAGAATCTTCAATGATCTTATTGATACTCCCTCCATAAAAACCATCTTCCTCTGTGTATTGCACGAAATTGGATCCATCATAATGGGTAAAACCACGCCAATTTCCCAACCAAACGTTTCCTTTATTGTCATTATAAATGGAGGTAACATTATTACCTAAAAGTCCTTGTTTTGTGGTGTAAAGTGAAACCGTATCTTCATTGAATACACTAAGGCCTCCCCAGGATCCTAGCCAAACATTTCCTTTATCATCAACATCCATTGCAATAATAGGTCCCATGGTTTGAGTTTGCTCTGCTGAGTAAGAAGTAAAGTTTTCGCCATCGTATTTCCCCAGTTTTCCTATACCTCCAAACCAAATATTTCCTTCATGATCGTCCTTAATATGGTAGATATAGCCATAATCTTCAGGTAAATTGATGCCTTCTGTAAAATGATGAAAAGATTTTGGCCCCATGAGATTTAATCCATTACCTCCTGCAGCTCCCCATAACTGATCATTATCTTTTCTTAGAAGATATTTCATGTTATCATCATTTGTGGTTAGATGAAAATGGGTACCATCGTATTTATATAAACCATCGTTTGTTCCGTACCATACAATTCCATTTGAATCGGCTTGAACAGAATAGATGCCGTTTGTTGTAAAACCTTGTTCTTCTGTATAATTCGTAAAGGATTTACCATCAAATTTTGACAGGCCTTTCCAGTCAGATCCAAACCACATATTCCCTTCAGCATCTTGACTAATGGAGGTGAAGGTGGATGTTTCATCTCCAACCAAACCATGATTGGATGTTAAATGAGTAAATGAAGCACCATCGTATTTGTTGACTCCGCCTTTCCAGGTTCCAAACCAAATATTGCCTTCATCATCACAAAAGCCATTTGAAACTGAATTGCTGGATAAGCCTTCCTTTTCGGTATAGTGTGTGGCGGTATTGCCACTTATTTTTAATAAGCCGTATTTGCCACTACACAACCAAACATTGTTATCTGCATCAGTAAACATCTCTTTAGCAGCAAAGAGTGCCAAACCATCCTCCTCTTTAAACTGGGTAAAAGATTGACCATCGTATTTGTAGATACCATTCATGTAGGTGGCAAACCAAATATTGCCATCATGATCTTCTGTCGCTCCTACAATTGATTGGTTTGCGAAGTAGCTATTGGCATATTCACCTGTCTCGGAATACCATTGTACCGATCGACCATCATATCGCATAAGCCCTGCTAATTCACCTCCAAGCCATAAATCTCCCGATGATCCAACAAGTATTTCAGCCAAATAATCGTCAGGAGATCCATTTTTGGTGTTAAACAAACGGATATTTTCTCTTGCCTCAGGGTTGGTTTCAAGTGCTTGAATTGGGATAGCTTTAGGATAAGATATCTCAAGCGGAGTACCTTTTAATTCGATAGGAATTCCGGTGGGAATAGTATCTCCTAATTTGTTGACAATGAAGTGAGTTGTGTCTCCTTTAGCTACTTCAGGAATCATCTTTTTTACCAATGAGTCAGGATTTATGGGTATAACTGTTAAATCATCTGGTATTTTTCGCCGATTTGGGTAGGCGGGATAGATGTCCGATTCTGTGACAGGTGAAACTACTTTCACAATAGGCTGTTCTACACTATCAGGGTGAATGACTTTTCCCTTAGCTTTTATGGGGACTCCCGTGGCGATGGTATCTCCATTTTCTCCTATAAGAGGTTGAATGGTATCACCAGTGACTACATTGAATTCATATTTTTTGTTGGGATTGGCCTCTGCACTTTTAGGTTGCGGATAAAGAGTCGGCGGTTCGGGATTTCCCTGGTCCGAATTTTTAGTGCACGCAATAAAAGTGAAAATCAAGGCATAACAAAGATGCTGCGTTTTCATAAGTTGTTTTGAGTTATATCAGTGAAATTAATAGAAATTTTTCCTTTGTCTCCTAAAAATGAGATATAACTACTTGAATATTAGTGGTGTTTTTGTGGTGTAGAACAACTTCTTTGTGAAAATCGATAAATCCTTTGTAAAGGACTTTGTTTCATTTCTGAATGAGAAATTAAAGTATTATTCAAGCTTTAATTTCTTCGATTTTAGGGAATGTTGGACAAAAAGAATGAGGTGGTAGCAGATTTTTCTACTTATTGGTTTTGAGTGAAAACTTTAGGGAAATTCTTAATCCGTCAACTTTCGCATAATTGACTCTAGCGGGCCGGACTTTTTACGCTTTCTCCAAATAATGGCAAATACAATGCACAGCGCACTAAAAACCAAAGCATAGATAACTGAGAATTCAATGGAATAATTCCCCATTTTTTCAGGGTCTATTGCTTCTACAATCCCCATACCGATAATAACATGAGCAGCATAAAAGGTCAATGCTAATTGACCTGTTTTTCGGAGCGCATCAATGATTTTACTTTGCTCAAATTTTTTGGCAATTAAAATACAGGCAGAGGTAATCGTGATAGCGATAGAAATTCCGCTAAACATATAAATGGGAAGTGGAGGCATAGGATCAGTTCCTAAAACTTCCTGTAGTTCTCGTTTAATGATAGGGTCACCTTCTGACAAAAAGTGAACAGCTGCAAAGGAGATGAGTTGAACCAAAATGAAAGAAATAAGCCCGACAAAAAAGGAAGTCATGACAAAACGATTGTCATTTAAACGTTGCCGACCAAACCAAAATCCAACCAACATAAAAGCTAACCAAGGCAGCACAGGATGAAATCCGTTAAAAAGCAGGTTTTTAACGAAGCCTTTCGCGGTCCAAAAATCTGGATAATCTAAGGTTGTAAAGTTCCATCCCGACTCATAGTTCCAAGAAGTTAAAAGTACTGGGTATAGGGCTATGAGTAGAATTCCGGTAGTTAATGCAAACTTTTTAGGTTGAGTAATAAAAAGAGCCGTAATGAGCATATAAACGCCATAAAAATGGAGAATATCAGCTGGCCAAATAAGAATATAAGAGAGTCCGACAATGAATAAAAAGATGGCCCGTTTAAGAATCCTAATTTGTGCTTTTTTCAGTTTTTCTTCGTCTCGATTACGGAAAGAAGCATTGGTCATCAAGGCCAAACCAACTCCTGCTAAAACAACAAAGGTTGCAGCTGCTTTTCCATCAAAGATTCCGGCGAAAGATTTGAGCCAACCTCCTCCGTTTTCACCAAACACCACTTTGAAGTTCACGATAATCATTCCAATTACCGCCAAAGCTCTGGCCACATCAATGCCAATAATCCTATTCTTAGCAAGATTTTTCATTCTTTTGGGTCTATCGAATGGGAAAGTAGCGGCCCATCCAATTTGATCGCAAAAATAGGGCTTTTGATTCGTCTTTAGATTGTAAGACTGTTAAGTTTTTAAAACAAAATCGTACTTTTTTGTGAACTAATTTGAAAGTTTTTTACTCTCTTAAACTGTGCTATGGATTGCATGTAAGCGTGTTAAACCGAACTGCTTCTGATCTAATATTGAGTACTTGGAATTTAGGATCAAGCCCTAACCAATCTAATGTTGTTCCAAAACCTTAAGGCGCCCAAAGTGAATAAATGTCTGTTTTCAAATTTCTTACAGAAAAGGAATCGAAACTATTGTTTTACGGAGCTTCTTATATCCGGATCATGTGACTACTTGGACTGTTTTGCTGCATTATAAATACGTTGCATAATTGCCAATGAAGTTTTGTCTGCATTGTAACCTGAAGAAAATTCGATCAGTCTATCTCCTTTTTGCATGGCATAATAGATTTCATAATTGACCTCCCCATAACTTTTATACGAGCATATAAATCCATTT
>JAKSBJ010000007.1 GCA_022361195.1 Flavobacteriales bacterium | reverse complement strand
CGCCACCACCACCGTAGTAGCCTCCGCCACCACCGCCTCCGCCACCAATAGCGAAGCATGGGTCTGGTCCGGCATCACCACCTAAACCTAGGGCACCTGGCGAACCTGCTGATCCTCCACCCCAAGGTGGGCCACCAGCACCTCCTGCAGCGGATGTACCTCCACCTCCAGGTCCTCCCCAGCTATCTTCACCGGCTTCACCAGTAGCGCAACCACCATTACCACCATCGGCATCTGTGTTTCCACCACCCATTCCACCACCTCCGGCAGCAACAATAACTCTATCTCCTAATGTATATGGAGGGAATCTCAAATCAGAAGCTCCACCACCTCCACAGGCAGCATTTGCTCCTCCTGAGCCAAGGAATCCGGCTCCACCGCCACCAAAAGCAGCTGTGTTATCACAAACTCCGGCACCTCCAACGTTAATTTCAAGTACATCTCCAGCTGTTACAGGAATTACTCCCACAACTGTTGCTCCACTACCACCACTGGCTCCTCCTCCTTGTGCTCCGGCAGTTGTTACCGTAATTTCTTCTACACAATCCGGAACCGTCCAGTACTCAGGAGCACCTGTATATACAAAAGATACAGTAGTCTGAGAGAAAGAAGGCACGGCAATGAACAAACAAGCGAGGGCCGCCGTTCTCTTCAGGTACTTAAACAATTTAGAATTTTTCATTAGTGTTATTTTAGACTTTTTCGTTCCAATCTTACGCTATAAACGACCAAAAAAGAAGGCGGTTGCTTTTTTCTGAATTTAATTTGAGATCATTTTTTCCAAAAATCTCACATCGAAAAAGGCTCAAAAGTCCTAAAATACCTTATAAGTTGGACTTAGAGGGAGATTTTAAATAGCTGGTAAAAAAATGAATGAAATTTAACGTTTTTGTTTTTTGTTTATCAGTTTGATAGGGTTCTTAGTGGTTATATGGTAAAATTAAGATGTTCTACGATCTTTAATGCTAGATAGTTTCAGACCTTTTAGTTCAATTCGAAATTCCAATGTTAATCGATTTAGCGCTATTTTTTTCCTGATTTGGCTAGCTTCTTATGCATTTTTCTATGCTTTTTAGGATTCCATGTAAAGTCCCAATAAGCCGTATAGTCGTTTAGTGGTGGTAAGTTCATTTGAGCTCTTCGTTCGTCAACCTTTTCTGGATTTTCGAGCGGAAGAACATAGTATTTTCCAGATACTGAGTCCCATCCAATTTGACTACCATAAATTTGCTTTTTACCTTGTCTTAGTGCTACTCTATCCTCCAGTAAAGCCAGACTACTCAATTCAGCTTTTCCTTCTTTAGCAGCTTTCCGCATCATAGGTAAGTACTTTAATTGAGTTTCTAAATCAGCATGCTGAATGACTAAAAACAAAGTAGAATTTCCTGTTTCTCCAACTTCATCAACTCCTAACCAACCTTTTTCGTCCAAAATTTTGCTTACTGCAATTAAGTTTAAAGAATCTTTCTCGTCAATTACTTTCCATAGGGTTTCCATTTCCTTTGAATCGTGTCCAAAGTTTTGGTTAACAGAATCTATTTGCATACGATACTTTTGGTCTTCTTCGTAAATTTTAGAGAGCGTTGCTGCTAGTTCTTTATCGACATTGGCCTCTTTTTTGTCTTTGTTTTGCTGAACCAATTCAAGAATTTCCTGCCAGCGTTTATCAGTATGCAAAACATTGAGGTCAGAATCACTCTTTATATGAGAAATATTCGAGTAGCCCTTAGGTACAGCAATTTTAAAAAGCTGAACAAAGGCAGAATCTACTTCATTAGATAAAGCCCAGGAGCAGGCGGCATTGTATCTGTCTGACATACTTCCCTGGCCTCCAAAATCACTGAAAGCCTTGCTATAAGCTTCGGCAGACTGTCGGAACTCTTTTTTAGTGTAAAGTTCCCAGGCCTTTTTTATTTGTTTAGAATAACGTTCTTCTTCTTTTGATTGTCCAAAACTGAGTGAATAGAAAGAGAGTAAAAGAAGTAAAAGTGTGGTGTTTTTCATTGTAAATTATGTTTGTAATAAGTTATAAAAGAGGACAAAAATAAAAGAGAATAAGAAAGTTATTCCTAAAAGGAGTAGAAGATGTTAACACTTTTTATAGTAGGAAATCAGTTCCGTATTTTTTTCCTATTTCGAGAATGTTTGACGGATCTTTATCTAATTCCTCAAACATTTTCTCAATTCCAGCTGGAGAAAAGGTAATGATGAGTTCCGCGGTATAACTTGAATCATTTCGCCAACTGTGTTTTTCTCCCCTTTCAATGTTGATGTATTCTCCTTCTTTCACCACAATTTCTTCATCATTGATAATAAAAGTGAGTTCTCCACTTTTTACATAGAAGCCTTCGTCTTCATTACCATGAATATGCGGAGGAGGTCCTGGATCACCTGCTGGGATGAGAGTTGAACTTTGAAAATATTGACCGTTGGTTTCTTCAGAAGTTGAAATAAAAGTAAGTCCGAAAAAAGATTGATTTTGATGACGACTTTTCATAGTAAGTGGTAAAGTTGTTGAACAAACTCTTCACTATTTTCTTAACAGAAGAGATCATAAATCACTAAGCTAATTAAAAGACATAATAATGAGTGAAGAGAACCTTTTTACTTTTATTGTTTCCATTTATTCTGACAAAAATAGTTTTTAGGATAAGGGGTAGGTTGATATTTTTTAGGCAGAGTTCTGTTCGATTTTTTAGCAAATTCGGCCAGATTCAAAAGGTTGTGAGAGAATCGGATAGAGTCAACCATGTCGAGGTCTTCAATAGGATTAAATTCACCCGGGTAGTTCCAGGTACCCGCTAGCTGTTTTTCCCTATAATACCAATCTAGTCTACGATCCTTTAAAACAGCCAAATTACCTTTTAAACAAAGGCAATTGTCCATATTCTCATTCATGAGTTCTACAATTTGATCGTATTGCTTTTCTCCATAAACAGAAGCATGAAGTAAAATCAAACTGAGTACATCGTCTGTAAATCCATGTTTACTTTGCTGCGGATAGCCGTATTGTTTTACGAGTCTCATGGCTTTATCAAAAGTGATGCTATCTACCATGTAAAAAACAGAATCCCGACCAAAAACATTGAAAGATCGTTGTGTACGAATAATCTGATCAATACCATAAAGCTGTTGAAAGGCATTGTAATACTCCCAGTTAAAGGTAGCATCGGTTAAATGGTGAGCTTGTAAAATAGCCTCCTTATAGATGGTTGAATCTGCGAGAAATTTTAGATTGGCATTGTAGTTCATATATTCCTTGGAGTATCCCATTTGAATAGCTCTAATCAAGTGCGTAGCGGCCGAATCTGTTTGATTGGCTTTACCGAAGTACCTGGCCAGATTTACATGATGGCGATAATTGATAGATTCTGCAGGTAAAAAGGCAAATGCCTGTTGGTAATAAAAAAGAGCCGAATCGTTTTTTTCTTCAGTCGATTTTAAACCAGCCAATTCAGTTAAACGTTCGTAACAGTCGCAATTGCTTTGAGTAAACGAAATGGTGTTGCAGGTAAAAAGTATAACTGTGAAAAAGAGGAGCTTCATAGTTTGGATTTGTTCTAAAATAAGTGAGTTTGTCAATTTAGTTTCACATTGAGTTTGAAATCAGCCTTTCCTTTTGAGGTTAAATAAGGGTAAAACAATTGAAGTAATAAACTGGAATATTTTTTAACTAATTCATTTTTACTTATCTCATTCCAGTTTTACCGTTCATTACTTTTTTAGATGGATTACTGGCTATGTTTAAACTTTATGCTCCGGTTGACTTGGACGAATTGGTTGAATCTGTTGAGGTGGATCATTACAGTTGGAGAAGTGGAAAAATGCCTAATGGAAGAGGAGGTAAGATTATTTAATAGGTTATCCCAGAACTTAATTCAGAATTCTCGAAAAAATAAATCCATTCGGAAATTAGGAAAAACAACCTTTTGATTATAATTTAGTCTGAAAATAAGATTAAAAAATAATCAATTTGAATCGATCCGGACATAGTGATTTACCCCTTCATTACGGAAAAGTACCGGCCTGGCTGTCCGAGCGAATGGCACGATTGGGTGGAGCGATTTGTGAAGCAATTATTCTGGATTATGGTCGTCCAGCTTTAATGAGTCGATTTAGTGATCCTTTTTGGTTTCAATCTTTTGGATGTGTTTTAGGGATGGATTGGCATTCGTCCGGAATTACCACTTCGGTATTAGGAGCCTTAAAGAGAAGCTTAAAACCCATGGAGAAAGATCTGGGGATTTATGTTTGTGGAGGACGAGGAAAACATTCACGAAAGACACCACAGGAACTCTTGACTGTTGGTTATCGAACAGGTTTAAATGGAGCTGAATTGGCCAAATGTAGCCGGTTGAGTGCTAAAATTGATAATACTGCAATTCAGGATGGGTATCAATTGTATTTGCATTCATTTATCGTCACTGATTCTGGTGAATGGGTTGTTGTTCAGCAAGGAATGAACAATGACAATGGGATGGCGAGGAGGTACCATTGGCATTCAAAAAATATTCAGTCTTTTGTCAATGAGCCTCACACTGCAGTTTGTGGCCAAAATCATGGGAAAATTCTCAATTTGGTAGATGCCACAGCCGAATCAAGTCGTGATGGAATTTTGAACTTAACACAGGAAAAGCCCATTCACATTTTGGAGGAGGCTCGTAAATTAACCATGCCACGACATCATGAAGTTCGGGCTAAAGATGTGAACTTGAAACGTCTCGGGAGTATTTTAGCTACAGCCCAAGATTCGGAACTGAGAGATTTTGAAAGTTTACTCTTACTTAAGGGGCTCGGTCCACGAACCTTACAATCCTTAGCTTTGGTTAGTGAGGTGATTCACGGAACTCCTTCTCGCTTCTCTGATCCAGCTCGTTTTTCATTCGCCCATGGTGGTAAAGATGGTTATCCTTTTCCGGTTCCAACCTTTACCTATGACGAAACCATTGAAACGCTTAAAAATGCGGTTGATAAGGCAAAGATAGATCGTTCTGACAAACGTCGGGCTATTCAAAGTCTCACCAAAGTATCGCAACAAAACGAAAAAGGATTTCAAGTAGAAGAGGGTGGATTTGATCGCTTGCTTGAGGAAGAAAATCGAATGTCATATGCTTACGGAGGTCGAACTGTTGATGCCTGGGCGCAACCACCAATGGATGATAAAAAAACAGGACAGCTTTCTCTTTTTTAACCGGAACTTTATTAACTGAATGTTAAGCAATCTTATTAAAAGTTAATGATGGTTTAACGCCTCTGCCACATTCGTTTACGACCTTTGTGACGCTTGTGGATACTTACTATCTTATTATTGTCATTTGCCTAATTGTTCTGGCAGTTTCAGACTTAATGGTTGGTGTGAGTAACGATGCCGTAAACTTTCTCAATTCGGCATTTGGATCGAAAGTAGCCAATCGTAGAACCATTTTAATTGTAGCAACCATTGGTATTGGATTAGGAGCAATGTCATCCAGTGGAATGATGGAAATTGCCCGAAAGGGAATTTTCAATCCGGAGATGTTCACTTTTGCGGATATTATGATCATTTTCCTGGCGGTGATGATTACGGATATTTTACTGCTTGATCTCTTTAATACCTTTGGAATGCCAACCAGTACAACGGTTTCGATTATGTTTGAACTGTTGGGAGCGGCCTTTATGGTGGCTTGCATCAAAATTATGGCCGATGGAGGTAGTTTTTCCACCTTAGGAGAGTATTTGAATACCAGTAACGCAATTTTAATCATTGCCGGAATCTTTTTATCCGTTCTCATTGCCTTTTCGTTGGGAACCATGGTGCAGTATCTCACTCGTTTGGTCTTTAGCTTTAATCTCGATCAAAGTCTTAAACGTTACGGAGCTGTTTTTGGTGGAATTGCCATTACAACTATTACCTACTTTCTGCTTATTAAAGGCATGAAGGGAAGCAGTTTTATCAATCCCGAAACGGCTAAGTGGATGAAACAAAACACCTTGATTTTACTGGGGATTATCTTCACTTTTTGGACAGCTGTTTGTTATCTGCTCACCTTTGCATTTAAGGTAAATGTGCTCAAAGTAGTAGTGCTTTCAGGAACCTTTTCATTAGCTATGGCCTTTGCTGGTAACGATCTGGTGAACTTTATAGGTGTTCCTTTGGCAGGATTGCAATCGTATGAAATTTACGGTGCTTCTGGAACAGAAGCTAATGAGTTGGGAATGGCCGTGTTGGGAAGCAAATTGCAAACGAATAGTTGGATTTTATTAGCTGCGGGGGTAATCATGATTTTAACCCTATGGTTCTCTAAAAAAGCTCGTTCGGTAACTGAAACCGAAATTAACCTTGCTCGCCAGAGTGTTGGTGCCGAACGATTCAAGTCAAATTTACTCTCCCGAATGATCGTTCGGTTTGGAATTGGGATAGGAAAGACAGGGAATAAAATAATGGGAGATTCGGTTCGTAATAAAGTGGATCGTCGTTTTCAACAAAATAAAAGTCAATTGGCTATGGCAAAAGAGGCTCCTGCCTTTGATTTAGTTCGAGCGTCAGTAAACTTAATGATGGCGAGTGTTTTAATTGCTTTTGCGACATCTCTTAAATTGCCTTTGTCCACTACTTATGTTTCTTTTATGGTGGCTATGGGAACCTCTTTAGCTGATAGAGCCTGGGATAGAGATTCGGCGGTTTATAGAGTTTCGGGTGTGATTAATGTGATTTCGGGATGGTTATTTACAGCTCTTGTAGCCTTTACATCAGCTGCAGTTTTAGCCATAGTGTTGCATTTTGGTGGGATGATAGCTGTTGTTGCATTAATGGGCTTGACTGTGTTTTTGTTGGTGAGAAGTCAAATTATCCACAAACGAAGAGAGAAGAAAAAGAATACTTCTTTAAGTCAGTTGATGGATCGGGATCAAATTTCCTCAACAGAGGTTTTTAGAGAAAGTGAGCAACGTATTTCAACTACTTTGTTTAAAGTAGGATATATCTTAAAAGATGCCATAAGAGGATTGAGTTCGGAAGAAAGAAAGGTTATTTTAAGAGCTAAAACCGAGATTGAAAACTACCAAAAAGAGCATGAAGATTTGACGGCTAGTTTTTATTACTATCTCAAGAAGATTGATTCAGAATCTCCGGCAGAGGGACAGTTCTATCTTCATGTGTTAGACTTTTTGCAGGATTTATCGCAGTCTGTGACTTTAATTGGAAACAAGGTGTTTGAGCACGTTAATAATTTGCACAAACCCATGCAAAAGGAAAAACTCGATGAGTTGAGTCATTTGGCTGAAGAGTTGGCGTTGCTGTTTAACAAAATAGCTGATGTCATGGATAAAGAAGAAAAGGGGAATTTAATGGGGATTGAAGAGTCGAGTAACGAAATATTGTTGATCATTGATCAATTAGAGAAAGCTCATATTGCAAGAGTTAAAGGTGAAAAGAGCAGTCCCAAAAACAGTATGCTTTACATTAGCATATTACTGGAGTGCAAGGATATTCTAGATAGTTTTAAGGGGTTGGTTGATTTGTATGAAAAGGATGAAAATCCCGGACCTAAAGTACCACCAAAGGATACCTTAAGTCCAGTATATTCTTAATACGAGCTAATATCGAAATATAAATTTCCTTTTTTAGTTTTTCAAACTAGGCAGCAAAGGCTTTTCGTTGATTAGTTACTTTCCGTGGATGAGGTAATCCGGTTTCAACAAAATATTTGAGCTCTTCTAACAATTGTTTAAAGCTTTTAGAAATTCCAAAACGAACAATGGGATAAAGCAATATTCCTTTTGGTTTTAAGCTTAAATCCGAATCCCAAATGACCTTCGTTTGATTTTTCCCCAAAGGAATAAGCTTAATGTTTAAGCAATTTTTCTCCACTGGAACTTTTACATTTCGAGGAACAACTTCCACATCCATACAGTAATTAACTTTATCGTAGAAGGTGATAGTTTCATCAGCATATGGTCCATCTGCTTTTGAGGTAAATTCGCAGACCCGTCCAATCATAGGTGCTTCATTCAGTAATGCTCCATCTTCTTTAGCGTAGGACTTAGGGACACCAGCCATCCACAAATCAGCTTTGTCAAAATCATCAGCCAACAATTTCCATATTACATCAATAGAGTGATTGATCGTTATTTTATTTGTCATTTTCATGGTCAACCTATTTGTATTGTTTTTTGATGTGTTTAAAGTTTTCACTGTTGACATTTTCACCTGTCAAAACATGGTGTTCAACTGCTATAGCGTAATCCTCAATGGTTCGTTTAAAACGTCCTTTAAATAACTTTCCCATAATTGCCGGGTCCGTTGCAATACTTAGGTCTAAGACTAATTTTGAAGTATTTTCATCAATAGGAACAACAGTATAAACTGCAAAGTTATTTTCAGGACCTAAAGGCAATTTATAAGCGTGGAAAATTTGAGCTGTGAAGGTGTAATTTTGGGGATCGTAATGAATTTGTTTTTCGTGAACATACTTTGACCCTTCTTCGTCAAAATTGCAAACACGCTCGGCACCTTCTCCTGATTTTAATGTTCCGTTGATATAGTTAGATGATGCAATTTTAGGATGTGAATTGGCAATGGCACCAAAATCTTCTCCAACTACGGCCCAAACTTTTTGTGCAGGGGCTTTAATAGTTCTGGTAACGGTAAATGTTTGGGCTTTTTTTTCTTTCCCAAAACTGATAAACGCCATGGAGGCAATAAGTACTGCAAGTGTTGTTTTTAAGATCGTTTTCATGCTTTTAATTTTTTGTTTAACATTAACTGATACAAAGATCAGGAGCATGAAAGAGGATCATTTGGTGAAAAAGTTCAATAAGTTGGAGATTTAGCTCACGAACTTTTTTCTGTACTCCGATGGGGAGCAATTATAGGCAGTTTGAAAGGTTTTTGAGAAGTAAGCCACGTCATTGAATCCGCAATCATAGGCAATTTCCGAGATTCGGAGGTTGGAGGTTTGAAGCAGGCTTTGTGCTTTCTCCAATCGTTTCCCTTTAATGTAACGATTGGGACTAGTACCAAATACGGTGTTGAATTTTCGTTTGAAAGAAGATAAACTCAAACCAGCAAATAAGGCAAGATCCTGGATGCTGAGGTCTTCGTAAAGGTGCGAATGAATAATTTCTTTGAATTCATATTCATTCGTTTGGAAGAGTGTACCCAAGATGGCTTTTATCTTTCCATTAGTGTCAGAGATAATCAAAAGTTCAATGAGCTCTTTGATCTTAATTTTCAAAAGTTCATCCGTAACATAAGATGGATTGTCAAAATAGAATTGAAGACTTTTGTTAAAGTGCTCAATTATTTGATTGGTCTTAATTTTTGCAGCTGGATCTGGATTTAAGTTCCTTTTTTCATTAAAGATTTCAGGAAGTTTGTTGTCATAAGCAAAGGCCAGTACCTCAGGGTAAAATTGAACAATAATTGCCTGACTTGTTGAATCTCCTTCATTGGGGAGCCAATGGTTGACAAAGTTCTCACATTTCATCAGCATACTATCTGACGAACTTAATTCTAACTGATTATTAGGAACAAACAATTTGGAATTTCCTCGAATAATGCTCACAAAACGAGCTTCATCTAATAGCGATTCTCCTGCCTTAAATGGTGGAATAAAAGTAGCACGACCAAAAACGGCCTTGCCTAATAGTTCAAACTGTACCCTCTCGAAACTCAAAATTGATTTGCTTGATCTAAAGATAGGAAAACTTAGAATGGAATCATTTCTGTTGGACCAAATCAAGTTAATTGGCCATCAACTGTAATAATGAGTTTACCTTTTGCTTTCCCTTCTTTAAGGTGTGAGATGGCCAGTGGAACATCCTCCAATGTATATGTTTTTTCAATGTAAGGAATGACCTCTTTCTTTTGATATAAATCCTCTAAAAAGTCTAATCCCTTATTGGGCTTTGCTGCCAAAATTCCACTCTTTCGACTGGAGAAAAGGGATAAAAAAGGTCCCAAAAACATGCTTTGAAGAATCAATGACGAGTTTCCTCCCACCATAATGTATTTGCCTTTTGGGGCTAATACTTTTCGATATTCACCTAATGTTTGATTTCCTACAACACCAATTACCAAGTCATAATTTTTTCCATGAGCATCAATACCTTGACAACTATAATCAATGACCTGATCGGTTCCTAATGATTTCATAAACTCAAGTTTGTCAGTGTGATCAACACCACAAACTTCCGCTCCAAATAGCTTAGCTAACTGAATGGCAAAACTACCAACGCCTCCACCAGCACCAATAATTAGTACTTTTTGGCCTTTTTCAACTTTTGCCTTGTCTTTAAGGGCCTGGAGTGCCATAGTTGCCGCTTGAGGAATTGCTGCTGCATCCTGATAGTTCATGAAATCAGGTTTTGGTTCTATCCATTTTTCATGAGCAGTGGTATATTCTGCAAAGCCTCCCCATCCGCTATTACACAAGTCACCATATACTTTATCTCCTATCTTAAAACGACTGACTTTTGATCCAATAGCTTCTACAATTCCAGCAACATCTGCTCCTAATATGGGGTGTTTTGGTTTTGAAAATCCTCCTAATCGTACAATGTATGGTCGGCCTCTTAAAAGATCCCAATCCCATGAATTAACTGAAGCTGCGGCAATTTTGATTAAAACTTCATTTTCCTTAGGAACTGGCTTTTCAACCTCCCGCAATTGAAGTTGGTCAACTGATCCATATTTTTCGTAAACGATGGCCTTCATTGCTTGTATGACGATAGAAGAGGGGGAAGGTTACAGCTAACTTACTGTTGAGGTAAAATGATGACTTTTCCACGTGCATGACCTTTTTCTAAATAACGGATTGCATCTGCTGTTTTTTCTAAAGGAAAGCTTTTATCGATGACTGTTTTGAGTTTTCCATCCCTCATCAGTAAAGCCAGATATTCGAGGTCTTCTCTGTTGGCTTTAGCTGTCATGTCTTTAAATTTTTTGTTTGAGACTAGTGAAACCCATTTTCCTTTCATCATCAACTTAGCCATTTTCCCCATGGAGGTGAATCCTATCAAAATGCAAGTTCCACCTGGTTTTAGTGCTTTTTTTAGTTCAGAGATGGATCGATTACCGACATTGTCAATGATAAGGTCATAGGTTTCTGTTCCTGAACAAAAATCCTTCTGGGTATAGTCAATTACTTTATCAGCCCCAAGTGATGATACAAGCTCGACATTTCTACTACTACAAACAGCCGTAACTTCAGCTCCTAAATGCCTTGCAATTTGTACTCCGAAAGTTCCAACTCCTCCCGAGCTCCCGTTAATCAGGATTTTTTGTCCACTTTTTAGTTGTCCTTTGTCTCTAATACTTTGTAATGCTGTAATGGCAGCGACTGGCATTCCGGCCACTTCTTCAAATGAATGGTTTGAAGGTTTAGTCAGGACGGCCTTTTCCGGAAGGAGAACATATTCGCTGAATCCTCCCATTCCAAAGGCAAAAATGTCTCCAAATACTTCATCTCCTATTTTGAAGTTTTGAACGTTTTCTCCTACGGCTTCAATGGTTCCGGCAATATCAACTCCTAAAACCTTTTTTTTAGGTTTGAAAAGACCACTCATTAGCCTTATAAAATAGGGCGTTCCGCGCATAAAATGCCAATCGAGTGGGTTGGTGGCGGCAGCTTCAATTTTTACCAGAATTTCTCCTGCTTTAGGAACTGGTTTTTCAACTTCTTCCAATCTTAATACATCGGGAGAACCATATTTTGGACAGACAATTGCTCTCATTTTGTCAATTTTTAATCGGGAAGAGTTTCACAGTAAAATCCGTAACTTCTAATTAGTTGAATGAGGTCTTTTTCTTTCATTCCTCCCTCGGTTTGAATTCGTAAAACGTTGTCAATATCTTCGGTATCTACCGACCAGTCAACAATGGTTGGATGATGATCGAAGATGGGCGCCATTCTTTGTACTTTTTCAGTCGTTTTAATGTCCGTTTTGAGTATATGAATGTTCATGATTGTAAGAATTAAGATTCAGTATTGGGATTTTCATAACTGAAAACTTCCTCTAATGGAGTGTCAAAAACTCGGGCAATTTTAAAGGCTAATTCCAGTGAAGGAGAATACTTGGCTTTTTCAATGGCAACAATGGTTTGTCGACTTACTCCAACAGCATCTGCTAAGGCTTGTTGCGTCATTTCATCTTTGAAAAAACGGAGTTTTCGAATGTTGTTTGTGAGTTGTTCTTCTGCTTTCTTTTTTCCCATCTTAAATTCCTCTTCGGTAAAAATAAAGTGATGAAAAGCCGGCAATCATCTCTGCAAAAAATCCTGATACGCACAAAATGATGAACATAGAGTAATAAGGTACATCCATGGTTAATGAAATCATCGCGAGTAAAAAGCCAACCATAAATGCATAGTAGGAGTTACGAGTAGATTTTAACTCAATTAATTTGTCCCGTTCGTCGGTAATGGAAGGCATATCTTCGTTCGTGACGATTTTGTTCATGATAGCAAAAATGATGTGAATGATGATTCTGGCTATGATGCTTATCGGAATTAAAATCAAAAAAGCAATTCCCCAAAAACTAAAGTCGTTTGAAGAGTTTAGCAGTTCATCCTGGTAGTGTTGATACATGTATAGGCAGTACGACGAAAAAATGACAAGACTTCCCAACATGGATACTATGGTTCTTTTTTCTTGAAAAGGCATAATCGTTAGTTTGATATTTTTTACAATTAGTAAAATTATTACGACACAAAGTTAAGTAGTTTTTACTTAATGTCAAGTATTTTTTACATTGAAATTAAGTTTTTGATTTAAGGCCCTGGTTTTTAGCGATTTGTGTTTTTGCTTTTTTGATCAGTTGTGAGGAAAGAAAAGGAAGAGATTTTTAAAATTCGAAGGAAAGGTTTGCAATATTGGTGAATCAGTCTAAATCAAACTGATAACCCATAAAGTCCAATAATTCAGCATATTCTATCCATTCTCGGATGTTTTTGATTTCCAGTTTCCGCTTGATACTTTTCCGATGGTTATTAACGGTGTGGATCGAAATAAAAATTCGTTCACCAACCATTTTGCTGGTCATTCCTGAGCCAATTAGATACAGAATTCTTTTTTCGGCTTTACTCAATAAGTTCAACTTTTTCAGTTGTGTTTCCCGTTTGGGGTCTGGTTCGGAAACGTCATGCAAAAAATGCTTTAGTTTGATTGTTTCATCCAGGACGAAGGTGAAATTGATGAAACTATTGGTGTCCAGAAAAAACTTATTGACGACAAAATGTTTTACCTTTTTTCCAATTCTTAGTGATTGCATTGTCTGCAGATTTTTGTCGTAATTTTTTTGGTGATTGAAATCGACAATTTTTTGTTTCAGAAAAGGCAATTCTCTTGGATCATCGAGTAATGATGCAATATGCGGATTACCATATTTTAGCCAGTTCTCTTCTTCCTTTTCTACAGCAAAAAGGCATTCATCATTAATGTATGATGGATTTAAGGAGTCAATATCATTAATGTAAACCCCAACAGGCAGAGCGGATAAAATATCCCAAAATGAATCCTCTTGATTCTGATAGTGGTTGATGATATTTCGTAATTGAATCTGCATACCGATAGGCATCTAAAATACAAAAAATGACTACTTATGGTCATTTTTTATCTGTTTGTAAGTGAGTTATTTTGTGTCTGTATAAAAGGACATAATTTCAATGAAAAAAATCATCATTTTTTTGAGTTTGCTATTTCATTTTTCAAACGCTAAAACTCAAACAACCGAGCATTTTACACGAACTTTTGAAACTTCCACAGGAATTTATGGGGAGGTTCATTTAAAAACAAGGCCCATTACGGTTGGAAGTGCATATTTGTGGGTTGAACAAGAGGCTGTTATTTTTCAGGGAGTTAAAGGTGAAAGAGGTGATTATTCTTCTTCTGATTTAGTGGAAGAGGGAATAACATTTCCTTATGCCTGTTCTAATTGTTTTTTTTATGCTGATGGAGAAGCAAAAATGAACTTAAAAGGAACCACTTATTATGGTCCTTTTAACAAGGAGGGGATTATTGCTTTTGGCGAAAATGGGAAAACGAATCATCGGGTTTATTTTAGTGAAGAAGCGAAAAGAATACACAATGAGATTGAAGAACAAACAGACGGGGTTTCGATGTGGGAGACAACTGGAAGTGTGGAGCGAATTGAAATTTATGATGTTAAGGGAGGGGATTTGGGGAAAATAACAAGAGCGGTAGAACAACATGAACAACATTTATTACAACAGGAGCAGTTCAATTCTTTAATATCAGATTTAGAGACTAATTTGGAGGAGTGGACACCAGAGAAGAGTACAACTCAACTAAATGAGGCTAAACGCTATGCTCGAACCAATAAAGATTGGAGTAAGATTAATGAGTTGTCTAATGAGATTGAACAAAAGAAAAAAGAGTTGGCCGAAGCAAAGCAGAAGGAGACCAACAATGAAACAACTACATCGCAATCATCCAGTCAAAGATCCTCGACAGAAACCAATAATACATCTCCAACGACTTCATCAACAAATGCACCTACCAACTCCCAAAACCAATATGAGACTCCAGGCTTAGGCGAGACAGCGGAAGCTGATGCTTACAGTAATGAAGCGGCTATAGGTTCGGCCGTTGGAACAGGTGTGGGATTAATTACCATGATACCTGATGGTGACTTGAATTATGTCTCATCCTTTTTTCAGTTTGGAAGAATCCCGTATATCGGACTTTCTTATGGCCGTTTGTACCATGATTATGACTACATGGGATGGAACATAATGGGGGCTTATGATTTGGATTTTAAAAATGACTTAGGAGAAAATGGTCGGGCATTTCAACTTGGAGTGGGTTTAAGTTTTTATAATCCTTATGACTTACCTTTTTATTTTACAGGTTTTGAACTGTCTGTTTTTTGGAGCCGTATAAGCAATTTGCCTTTTGAAATAAATCGCTCGGTAGTAGATTATGCAACTTACTCTTTGGTTAATGTTACGGATAAGTATGAAATAACAGGAAATGGTGTTGGCTTTTTATTTGAGTATACTTTTTTACAATATTTGAGCATTGGAACCAAGTTAATAGTAGATGGATATGCTTTTAAATTGGACGGAGAACACTTCCCTACATCTTATGAAACTTATCAAGCTGTTAATCCCTTCGATCCCTACACATTATATGAGAAGACTGAGGTGAACATTGATAAGAAATCACTTACTCAAAACTTTAGCATTCACCTTGGAATAAAAATTCCATTTGAATAAAAGTATAACTCCCCAATCCTTGCACATTTCAATCTGAAAAATTATTGAAATGTGCAGGATATGGAGGTAATGAACTTACTCAATTTGTTTGCAGACTGTCGTTCCTATATTCGAGGCAAAACGAAGAACATAACCGACTTGACCAATTGGTGTTCCTAATGCAATTAATACCGCGGGAAATCCGCTGTATACAGTGTCTTGTCCAATATTATTGAGAGCAGAGCCACTATCTACTAGTATAGATCCCAGAGAGTTTGCGGTTTGGAATCCTAGTTGAGCCCATTTTTGGAAATCCGACTGATCCATGTGTTTAACAATTAGTGCAGTATCGGTTACAAGAACCAGAATGTTACCAACTGTTGTTAAGGCCAATGAAGTCAATGGAGAGGCGAAAGATGGTAATACATCTGTTACCGGTTCAGAAGTGAGTTTGAAGCAAATTTGCCCCAATAACTTTGGAACTTTCAAGAGTGCATCATCACCAGTTGGAATTGTTAGTGAAAGCAATGTTGCCCCAGCTTTCATAGGCCCTGAAATGGCTCCTAATGGAAAGCTGACATCCGCTTGTTTGGCTTGTCCCGCAGTTCCTTTGGCTATTAAATTGAGTACAGTTGCCACTTTAGGAGCATATTTGTTATAGATTTCAATGATTTCGCCAATGTTTATTTCAGGGTGAACCGAAGAAATTTGTTGGTATTTAGCTAACAATAACTCATGATTATCCTTTTCCAAAGCTTCCCCCATCTCGTTCCAATGGATCATATCTGAGAACAATTGCTTGTTTTCAAAATATGTTCTACTCCTTCAAAAGGTAATTCTTTGGTTATTGCTTGACTTACAGCATTGGATGGTACGGCAGCCATGAAAGAGACAACCGAGATCAATTTTGGAGCTGAGGTTCCAAAAAAACTGAAAATTCCATTTACAATAGGAAGATCCATGCTTAGGTTTAACAGTTTTCGAATTAGCCTGACAATGGTTTTAAGTGTATCCATTAGGAATCGTGCAAAATCTTCAGCTAATCCTATCGCCTTGGAAGCGATTGATCGGAAGAAATCAATCATCCATTCAATGTCAAAATCAAAGCTGAAGAGTTTTTCTTCCAGTTTCAAAAAGGCTTGTTTAATCTGATCCCATTCTGCATCATCAATGCCTAAAGCATCCATGATGATTTTAGGGTTTGCCACCTCAAGGAATTGTTTGCTCAAGGCCTTAAATTCATCATAAATTTCATCGGGAATTAGATCCTCCAATAAGTCCCCGATTCGATGCTGGATGGTGTATAGAATCCAATTGAATTTGTCATTGGATAGCACATCAAAAAGTGGAAACTCTTTGCTTTTTAGATTTGAAATTTCAGACGATCCGTTACTGCTTTTTACTTCTGGTAAGTGAAGTTGATTTTTTAGTTGTTGGATGTTAGAGAAAACAACATTTTGATAGGCCTCATTTCCAATCAAAACATGTTCCATATAATCCACACCATTGTGAATTACATTTTCCAGTACTCTTTGCGTTTTCTGGATATCATCCCAATTGAAAATACTTCCAAGCCAGTCTAGTAATCCTTCAATTCCAAGTTTAATAATGGACAATAGATGAGACAAAGCTTTTAGAGCTGAAGAAAAACTTTCTACCACAAATTCAAAGACATCACCAGCCACTTTTATAATAATCTCAATGGCTTTTTGACCTTTCTTTTTCAATTGTAAAAAGACATTTCCGGCCAATTGAATTCCTTGATTAATGAATTTTTCAAAAGCATTACCGGCAACCGATCCTAAATATCGAAGTGCATCTCCCAAATCGTCAAAAAAAGCTTCAGGATTAGGATGAACGGCCATAAAAGAAGCTTTGTCCAATACTACTGAAAACCGATTTTCTTTTGGCAAGCCGGCAGAAGTCATTTCCATAATTGGTGCCAGCGTTTGTATTAAAATTCCAAGATCCTTTTCTGAAAAGTGAGATGGAACTACCTTTTTTCCTCTCTGATTAACGGTAGATGTTTTCAGTGAATAAAATTCCTGATCCAATTTTCGGATTAGTTCAGCATTCGGGTGAATTTCAATCTGCTCATTTAAAAAATCGGCAGTGATATAAATTTGAGGAGCATACAAATCACTGGCTTTATTGACAATGGTAATGCATCCATTGTAATCAGGAATTACTTCGGCAACATCCCCCTCTTTAAAAGCAAAAGCTTTCCCATTTATTTCGACATAAGTAGCCGAAGCCATCTTAATCTTAAAACGAGGTGAGAGCTGAGGTTTATTGATGTTTGGAATAATCGGAGCCCCTTTGTCGTTGGTCCATCGAATAGTCGTTTGATAAGAAGGTTGTTTGGTAAAACCAATTTCATCCTTAAGGTGTAATGTTTCTTCTTGCCATAAACTGCTGATTGAGTCTTGCCACAGATTCATCAGCTTCCATTCGTCAGTAAGGAGAAACAGTTGATTTTTATTATTGGCAATACCTGAAGTAGGAGCCAGTTTTAGCACATTTTGTCTAAATAGGATAGGCTGTTCCCAATTAATGCTTCCATCCGAATTGTTTTTACCTTCTAGCAAATACAATTGATTGGAGGTGGTTTTAATCCATAGGTTGGTCTTCTCCTCATTTTGAAAAGTCAAAATTTGCTGAATATTTTTGATGGATGTACTAAGTACAGTTACACCTTTTGCCGTGGAAGCGTTTTCATAGAAATACAGGCCTTCATCTCCTCCCAAAAATAAATGAGTTTGAGGCTTGTCAGCTTTAGAAAAAACGTTGTTGAGTGTGGCAATGCATTCAATTTGACCTTTAATTTTTTCGTCTTCTGAAAACAGTGTCATTATCTCTTCGCCTCTAACACCAATCACCTCATGTGTATTATTAATGTTGTAAGCTACAAAAACGGCTTTTTTACCAACTATATATCCAAAAGAAGAGCTGATAATGGCATTTTGTTTTACATCTCTTGGCAAAATGAAATCAGAAGAAATGAGCACATTATTACTCAGTGAAAAACGCTTACAGAATTCTCCTCCACTTTGATTTTCCATCACGATTAAATCAGGTGTTTCAGAGTTGGAATTGAAGTATAGTTGGTGAACTTCATTTTCCAAAGGCAAGCTAAATAATTCATGTTGCGATAAATCATGTTTAAAAGAGTCACAGTAGTATAAATGGCGACTTTTGTCATGGCCAACTAAAGCAAATGCCAAGCGGAAGGTTGAGTCTGAAGTTTGTTGTACGTCAAAGGCTTCTACCTTTCCCTTTAGTTTAAAAATATCTAATAAGGAGGTTGGGCTCCATCCCTTTCCATTTACCGAATTAAATGAAAGAGCATAAAGTTGTTGATCTTCAGATACGGAGATGAAAAGAGCTGTTTTGCTGTTTCCAAATAAACCTTTGATTTGAGAAGTAGTAGTTGTGATATGAGTGCTGTGGACATCCTCAATTAAAGAGGACATAATATTAGCGTTGACCTCTGCTTTATGAACAGAGGATAATTTTAAATGATCCATGATGAATGATTTTTTGAAAGCGTGCGATCTTCATTCAATCTGCACGCTTTCATGTTTTTTACAATTGATTTAGCTTTCGGATTTGTAGAATAAGTCCGTAGTAATCGCTCCGTAAGGATAGCAGCCTGGCGATTTGATGAAAAAAGTATCTCCAGCTGGTAAGACGATTGACGCCTCAGTGGAACTTCCCATTGAATTTCCAATACTGTCTAAGGATAAATGATTCAATTTGACCTCAAAGATGTTGTGAAAGATATCCGTTAAAAACGTGAGGAAATCCAGATTGAGGAAATCTAAAAAGCCATCAATCGCATCCAGAATTTTTTCAAAGAACTCAGTTAGTTTACCGGCCGGTCCATCAAAGTCTCGATCATCAGCTTTATTGATAAAAGCAGCTTCGTCCGTGTCTACAGCTAAAATATCCTGTCCTTTGTCATTTTTATCTACGTACAATTTGATGTTTTTACTCCATGTAGCCGTAATGGTATCCGTCACCGATCCTTCAAGAAATAGAAAATCAACATCTTCGTACACCACCATCTTTAATAAACCTGCAAAACGGAGGTAAAGACCATCTTCCTTTTCATCAAAGGCTACCGTGTAAGTATTTTGATAAACTTGATGATCATGTCCCCAATTACTGATTAAGTAAGAAAAACCATTCTCTAAAGGAGTAACTGCCTGTGCATAAGGATTGCCAACAGGAGCATTCCCGATGATTTTAGCAACCTCAGTATGAACCTTTGTTGCAAATTGATTGTAAAAAGGTTCCAGAATCAAATTGGTCATGATATTACTGGGCGAATAGATCATTTTAGCATGAACATTCGGTTTGGTAATCCAATTGGTGTCAAAATCAAACTTTCCTGGTGGAACCGTCTTTTTACCTCCCTTGGTGACCAATAAATAATTGAGGGTTGAATCATTCTCCTGAGCAGCCTTGAAGCAAGAATAAGTCACTCCACTGGCTTGTAGTATTTCCGGAATGTCATTGTTAGGCTTTACTTTTTTCGCTTCAGGGAAATACCCCAGAACATAAGGATTTCCATTGTTGATGGTTTGTAAATTACGAACATAAAAATCCATGAAGTTTTTAAACTGCTCTAGTCCAACATCACCCGATGATCCTGCACTGGAAAGTGAAGGGTTAAATTTCCAAAGAGTGGTGTCCTCAAAATTGGTGAAGAGGCAGTTGATGGAATAGTTTTCTTCTTTAAAATGATTCAACTGATCAAGCGCTTTAACATCTATTTTAAGTTGTTGGTTAGGCTGATTTCCTGGCATAAGAAGTTGGTGGGCACCATTGTTTTTTAGCTCTAACTCTTTAAGGTCTAAGTTTACATTAGCGGAGAAAACCCAACCACTCATATCATATTCCTGTAATTGAGCCGCAGGTCCCATTCCCTGCCAAAACCATGCTGTTCCTGAAGTGAATTCGAGTTTGAAAATGATTGTTTGTCCCGTAGATTCAATGAGAACAGAAGGACGGATTTCTCCTAAAAAGCAACTGTTTTGAGGTGTTTTTGGAAGTTCATCAATGAGTTCAAAAGTGTACTTTCCATCTGGACCAACAATTTGTTGAAGTCCAAAAGTAGATTTAATAATACCGACGTCAACAAGGTTGTCGAATTGTTGATTGATTGTTTTTTGTTTGAGGGATAAAACCATGTCAAACGAATCAAAAATGTGCTGATTTACCATTTTATGAGATTTGAAGATTAGTTCCTACTCGGTTTGGGGCTTTTCGGAAAGGGCCCGTTCTTTTTGATTAGAGAACAGTTCAAATGTCCTGGAAATAGTATGAGTTTTTTTAAGGGTATTTTCCCCATTTTGAGAAATAGGGAATATTACCTAGACGAAAGAGTGTTAGCTAAGTTCTTGTTTTAAATGTCAGGAAATGAAAAGACTATAGCATGATCTCATCTAGTTTAACCAATTGGTGTTGTGTGGCAAAAATGATGAGTCCGGCGACGTTTTTGGCTCCAGTTTTTAGAAGGAGATTGGATTTGTGAGTCTCTACCGTTTTTTTACTCAAAAAGAGTCGTTCGGCAATTTCTTTTGCGGTTAGCTGGTGACAAAGTAACTGCAAAACTTCTTTTTCTCTGTCGGTAATAGCATCGACATCCTTTTTAGGGATGGAAGGGGAATTGGATGCAATTTGTTTACGTAGAACATCCACCTGTTCTGCATTTAAATAGTGGCCATTTCGAGCAACTTGTTGAATCACATCTACCAATTCATCCTTTAAGACTTCTTTTGGAATAAAGGCATGAACTCCTTTTTTGAAAATGTATCCTAGAAAATTAGGATGATAATGAGAAGATAGAACGATGATCTTTATTTCTGGGTAGTGAGGAACAATGTAGTCGATAATATCTTGTCCACTTTCGTCCTTTAAGCGTAAGTCAAGAATTAAAACAGCTGGAGGAGTATTTGTTTCTAACCATTGATAAAAATTGGCAGAGCTAGAATGCGTGCACAAAACCGTTAATGAATCAACAGAGTTGAGGTAATCTTCCAGTAAATTCAAAATCAACTGATCATCATCAACCAATGCAATATTAATGTTCTCCATCACAATTAAAATTAAGCAAAAATGATGTTCCACCATTTGGAGTTGGTTTAAAACGATAATTTGCTTTGAGTTGTTTAGCTCTTAAATTGATGTTTTTCATCCCTAAACCTTCCTGCTGTCCCTTAAACCCAATTCCTGAATCACGAATAACGAGAATAATTCCATTGTCAGAGCTCTTCATTCTAACATCAATACTTTTGCTTTGAGCATGTTTTTGGATGTTGACAATAACCTCCTGAAAAATCCGATAGAGATGTAGTTTTTGAGTTGTATTTATTTTAGGTTCCCCCAGTTTTGAATGATGAAAGCAAATTTTAAAGGAGTCTTCAAAAGCAGTTAAAAAGAGTTCAAACAATTCTTCCAACGAAGATGATTCAATAAGTGGTGGCGAAAGATCATGTGAAATGGATCTGCTGAGTTGGATAGAGGTTTTGATTTTATCATTCAGTTTCGGGTCGTTATTTTGAAACTGAATTTGATATAAATGACCAATGAGTCCATCATGAATATCGGAGGCAATTCGGAGACGTTCTTTTTCCTGAATGTCAATGCTATTTTTTAAAAGTTCTTGATGGTGTTTTTGGTGTAGTTGAATTTTTTCTTCCTCCTCTTTTCTAATTCGGGCAACGTAGGCTTTTACCATCAGTAAGATGAATACCACCAATAGCCCAAATAAAATTAAGGCTCCAATTAACCAATAAAGGGGGATTATTGATGTGCTTTGTGCCTCCATATTAATTGAACTGATCCAACATAAAAAAGGGATAAACAAAAGGCTCTGAAAAACCAAATACCCTGAACCAAACTGAGTGGTTGATTGACCAGATAGTTAACTGTTAGAGCTAAAACTAAGTCTAGCGTAAAATAGAAAAGGGTTAAGGATAAAAAAAGCAACTGCGGATTTGTTAAACGAACTTTTCCTCCAATTTGTTTTAGAAAAGCCAACATGCAAAATAGAATAATGCAGAGGTTATAAAATTGCCAGTCGTAAGATTGATACATTGTGGCATCCCGATTAAACAGGAGGGACAAAATCATAGGAATGATGAGTGGAGGTAAAATCCACCAAAACAATTTTTTATCCAGTTTTAATACCATTATCATCAAATAAAAAGCAATACAAAACAAGTGCAGGTAATAGGAGAGCGAAAACAGAAAAAGATTATTCTGAATAGCATAAACAGAGAGTATTTCAAATACAATCAAGGCTCCAAAGTATGCTGTTGCCTCTTTGTATCGCTTTAAGCCTCCTATAATTCCCAATGTCAAAATAGTCAGGTTCAAAATGGAAAGCCCATCCATTATGCCCTCTACTATCTCCTTACTCATAAACTAGCTGAGTAGTTTAAACCCAGATCCAGCTAAGCTAAATGGAGGGTGAGGTTGCGTTACATCCTGAAAAACTTTTACGTTAGAAGGAGTAGGATTGTTGAACTGTTCTACATGCGCCAAAATCAGTTCAAGATTATAATCATGGTTTCCACCATAATCTTTTAGAGCCATCATAGCATATACATCCAGCTGATTATTACTGTTGGAATTATTATCGAAAAGTTCTTCTAAGTCCGAAAACGGAATGGTAAAGACCTGAACAATTCCCAGTCCTGGATTACTTGAGTTGAGCTTATTTCTTTGGTCCTGAAACCAGGATTGAGAAGACAAAATCCACTGCATTACACGTGTTTCAGCTTCTTGCGAACTAATTCCATTGTTTACGAAATGAATTGGGCTAAAACCTGTTGAACCCGGAGGTAAAGAATTAGGATTAATTCGTCGGATAAAAGGTTTAATTAAGAGGTTATTTCCCAACTGATAATTTTCCTGATTGTCCGTTACATTATCAACCATATAAAATTCCAACTCCAGTTCATTGATGCCGATATAGCAATGAATGTTTTGTGGAGAGTTGGCTTTCCAGTTTTGGTAATCTTGGTACTTAAGACAAATTCCGTAACCAGAGGTTAAAAAAGGTAAAGCCAGATTTGTATTTCGAACGTCATTCCAGGCTTGAATGTTTGATTTGATAGTTTGGATTAATGAATTATTCATTTTAGTAGCAATTAATTAGAACTATAAAAATACAATTATTGTTGAATGTCATTTACTGATAAAGAGGAAGTTTGAGTTATTGCAAATGAGATTCTCAACATGGATGTGAGCGTTTTTTACAATTATTTGAAAAAAGGGAATCGCACTTTTGAATTTATAATCATAATCAACATAGAAAATGAAAAAAGTGTTCTTTATCCTCTGCCTTTTTGTACTAAGTATCAGCTATTCTCAAAACACTCCCTGTGCTTGTTGCGATACAACTTATCGGCAATTTGATTTTTGGGTTGGAGAGTGGACAGTGACGGACTCTACAGGAAAACATTTGGGAGATAATAAAATTGAATTAGTTCAAAATAATTGTTCTTTAAAGGAGAATTGGACAGGAGCAAATGGATTTACCGGAATGAGTATTAGTTTTTATGAACGTAGGGCAAAGCAGTGGAATCAGGTGTGGGTAGATCAGCAGGGGGGAAGTTTAAAACTTACCGGAGCTTTTGAAGGAGACCGAATGGTGATGACAACTCCTCAACGAGTGAATGAAGAGACGGGCTTATATGCTCAAAACAAAATTTCGTGGATCATTTTACCTAATGGAGTTGTACGGCATTTGTGGGAACAAACGACCGATAGCGGTAAAAGTTGGACGGTGGCTTTTGATGGTTATTATCGAAAAAAGAATTAAGGAAGAAAGGGAATGCGTTCTTTGCAATAATTTCGAGGTGATAAGCCTGTTACAGAGACAAAATCTTTGATGAAATGAGCCTGATCAAAATAGCCCATTTGGTATCCTATTGCGGTTAAGTTCAGAGCTGTTGAGTTTTTCATTTGTTTGATGAGAGTATCAATCCGAATAATTTTGGTGTATTCTTTTGGACTCATGCCTATTTCCTTGTTAAAGCGTTTCCGAAATTGAGAGGGACTGAGATTGATATAATCAGCTAAATCTCCAATTTTGATGATTCCTTTGTTTTGAAGAATGAGCTGAGCAGCTAGGTCGATTCCCGACTTCTCTTTTTCTCTAAAGTGCTTAATTAAAGCCGATTCTAAACAATTGACGATGGTTCCGTTGTGGAGATTTTTTAGTAACTGTTCTTTTACTTCGGAGGGAAAAAGAGGAGCAACATCATCCAAATCAACTACCTTATTTTTAAAAAGGTTCAGTCCTTCCTTGATAAAGTGTTTAGCACCTGAACTTTTAAATTCAATACTCAACAAGGCCGAATCTTTTTCAGCTTTTAAAATAAAAGATTCGGAGTGCAATCCTCCAACAAAAACAGTTGGTCGAACAGTCCAACTTTCCTGACCAATAGGAGACTGTGAAAATTGCCCTTTGAGTTGAAAAATGAGTTCAAATTTTCCACTAGGATCCCACACATAGTCTTTTGATTCCTGAAACTTAAAATACCGGAAGGTTTGGACATAGTCGGATAAAAGCTGAGGTTTAAACTCAAGTGTCAAAAAGCCTTTATGGTTCCGATTGGTCATGTGCTGGAAATTAAAATGCCGGCAGCATTTTAGTTTCCAGCAAGGTAGAAAGAATTTTGATTTTTGTAAATCTCAGATTAGTTGATTTCCTCAATCATGATCCACTCCCCACGAGGGTAATCATGCTCTTCAGTACATTCACCATACCTGAATTCAGCCTTTTTAGTCTTT